>JACRLT010000027.1 GCA_016235185.1 Candidatus Omnitrophota bacterium | reverse complement strand
TGCGAGAAAGTTTTTAACCATCATTTATCGTACTCTAAAGAATAAATGGGTGTTCGAGGACTTTAACAAATTTAAATTAGCGCCAAGTCTATAACAACACAGTCGTTAGAGTAGAGATATTTGACTTTTAACATAGGAGGGTAAACCATGAAAAAGATATCGATCCTACTGGTGGCAACGCTGGTTATTTTCGGCTGTCAAAGACAAGAAGCAAAACCTGTTACCGAGAGCGTGCCGGAAGAAATAACAACTACGCAAACTGAAAAAGTTGTCCAGCCGTCTCCTGCGATAACGCCTGTACCCCTTGCGCCTATGGCAGTTCCAACGCCAACGGAACCACAAGCGCTGACACAATACCTGCCACAACCAACACTGACGGAAACTGCCTTTACGACATTTTATGTTTATTCAGATAAGAGTTCACCTGACAACCACTTCATACCGTCTGGCTGGATGGGTGATTACTCGGATGTTAGCCTGATCCAGGATCACATGATAAATGCGTATTCCGGTTCAACGTGCATCAAGGTCACTTATACCAACAAAGCATCATCGGGCGCGCGCTGGGCCGGCATCTACTGGCAAGACCCGGCTAATAATTGGGGCACAAACTCCGCCGGAGGATTCAGCCTCAAAGGCGCAAAAAAACTTACGTTCTGGATAAAAGGGGCAAAGGGGGGAGAGCGCGTCGAAGAAATAAAAATGGGAGGCATTTCAGGCGCTTATCCTGATTCTGGCACCGCAGGCATCGGGCCGGTCCTTTTAACACCGGAATGGAAACAATACTCGATCGACTTAACAGGAAAAGACCTGTCGCATATCATCGGAGGGTTTGCATTATCGGCCAACCTCGACGCAAATCCCGAGGGCTGCACTTTTTATTTAGACGAAATACGTTACGAGTAAGGCATGTTAAAGATCATCTTCCTGGGTGCCCTGCAAGGCCTGACAGAATTTTTTCCTGTCTCAAGCTCGGGGCACCTTGTTATAGCGCAGCACTTCTTAAATATAGATAAAGATATCCTTTTTTTGGATACCTTCCTGCATATCGGGACCATCCTGGCCCTTTTGACATTTTTTTTAAAAGACATCATACGCGCCTTTAAAAGCCTTCGTACGCTAAAGTGCATAGCGGTAGCCACATTTGCTACAGCCATAATTGCCATTGTCTTTAAAAAAACTCTTGAATCCCTTTTTGCTTCAGCGCACTATACGGCTATCCAATTCATGATCAATGGCGTGATCCTTTTATTGGTGCCTTTCTTAAAAAAGGGTGATAGAAAGCCCGGGATAGCGGACAGCGCTGTTATGGGCATAGCCCAGGGAGTGGCGATCATCCCGGCGATCTCAAGGTCAGGCTTAACGATAGTTTCCCTCTTGGCAAGAGGCGTAAAAAAAGAGGAGGCCTTCAGCTTTTCTTTTATCGCCTCGATCCCAGCCATTACCGGAGCTTTTCTTATGGAAGCTAAAGATATTCATTTTTCTTCATCCTACAACCCAAGAGACCTAACTGTGGGCCTGATAGCTTCATATGCGCTCGGGATACTATCCCTATTCGCTTTAGGCAAGATCATCAAGAACCAAAAACTCCATCTATTCGGTTATTATTGTATTTTGTTAGGCATGGGCCTTTTATTTATTTTTAAGATATGAAAAACCTGCCAGAGATATTATCATCCGGCTGCGATAAACACCCTCATCGTACGGCCATCATCTTCGGCCAGAAAAAAATTACCTATGCCGAAACCTACAAAAAAGCGTCAGCAGTAGCCTCTGCCTTAAAAAGCTGGGAAGTCAAAAAAGGTGACCGCATAGCTTTACTGTTAGACAATTCTCCTGATTTTGTCTTCTGCTATTTCGGCATCCTAATGTCAGGAGCTATTGTCGTTCCCATCAATCATATGTTTAAAAGAGACGAAGTAAAATATATCGTCGAGGACTCCGAGAGTGTCTGCCTTCTGACATCATCCGCTTACAGCTCAATGGCAATGGAACTTAACGTGATCATAGATTCCCTGAAATTTGTGGCGCTGACCAATCAAAATACACAAAATGCGCGTTCCCTGGCCGTTTACCTTAATGGCCAAAATTCTATAACCAGGGATGCGGTTGCCGAAGATCCGGAAACCGAAAATTTAGCTGTATTCCTATACACATCAGGCACAACTGGCCATCCAAAAGGCGCTATGCTGACCCATGCGAACCTTTTGGCCAATGCCATGTCGTCATCCAAGACTATCCGTGTAAACGCAAACGACACTTTCATATGTTTTCTGCCGCTTTTCCATTCCTTTGCCGCAACAGTATGCATGATCATGCCGCTTTTAAACGGCGCCAAAACAGTTATCATGAAATCGCCGCGGCCCATCAAAAAACTATTGCGAGCGATCCGTAAAAACAAGGTGACTATCTTCGTTGGCATCCCGTCCCTGTATCAAATACTGACAGAAGTAAAACTGCCAAAATTTATGGCTGGTTGGCTTATACGTCTTTTAAACCCCATAAGGCTGGCTATTTCCGGGGCAGCGGCCCTTCCCGTAGAGGTTTTTTTAAAATTTGAAAAGAAATATAGGATGCCCCTGTTGGAAGGCTACGGCCTGACAGAGGCGTCCCCCGTTGTTTCCCTCAACCCGCTTAAAGGTAGGCGTAAGCCGGGTTCTATCGGCTTGGCCATTCCCGATGTAAATGTAAAGATCACGGACGATAATGGCCGCACTTTGGAGCCTGAAGGAATAGGCGAACTCTGCGTCAAGGGGCCTAATGTTATGAAAGGATATTTCAAGAAAGACGAGGAGAACAAGATAGTCCTGCGCGACGGCTGGCTTTTGACCGGCGATATGGCAAAGATCGACAAAGAAAATTATATTACCATCATGGGACGCAAAAAAGACATGGTCAATGTCCGCGGGCTAAACGTCTATCCGCGGGAGATAGAAGAAGTCCTTTACCGGCATCCGCTCGTCAGAGAAGCGGCCGTTATCGGGATCCCTGACCCGCGCAAAGGAGAGGTGCCGAAGGGATATTGCGTGCTTAAATCCACGGGTTCCATTACAGAGCACGAGATCATCGCCTACCTCAAGGACCATCTGGCGCTTTACAAGATACCTAAGCGCATTGAGATCCGGGCCCAACTGCCCAAGAACTCATCAGGCAAAATACTCAAACGCATCTTGATCGAAGAAAACCTAAAAAATACTCAAACTTGATTGACAGTGAAATAAAAACAGGACATAATTAAAGGTATGACAGAAATCATCAGCAAGCATTATAAAAAGTCGCGTTTAAAGAATTTTTTTCGCTTTAGCGTAAGAAAGATCCTACAGATGGGTACGCTCGTAGTCATCGGAGAATATATGCTTTTGCGCGTCATAAGTTCATCACTTTCGGAGCAGGCTCCGATATTCTCTTATCAATATATGCCTTCACAGATCGTCAGCATGGCCATAGCAGAAAAACCTATATTGCGCGTTGCCCAGGCGTATTCGAACTTGCGCAAAAATATAGAGTTCGACAAGATCATCCAGAGCCAATTCCCGATCCAGGTCAAAGGCACAAGGCCTGACTTTCGCGCCTTGAACCTTCAAGATAAAGAAGGCGCAAAAGTCGGCTACGTAGTTAAATTTTAATTTACAAAAGGAGGCACCATGGAGGATTTAAAAAATAAGGTCCAGAAGGAAATCGAAAAAATATGGCCGCAGGCAAAAAAGAATATCAACACGATCAATCGAAACGCTGTAAAGATCATGCAAAAGAGCGAAAAGGACCTGGCTGCGATATCCAAGAACATCAAGACAGGCGTTGAAAAGCTCGTCTATAAAGCCAAAAGGGAAGAGCTCTATTACGAACTCGGCAAAGGCATCGCGCCGCTTTTGACGTCGGATCAGCTTAAAGATAAGAACATCTTAAAGATATATACGGAGATCCAACAGCTTAGCAAACACCTGCGCAAAAAATGAAGATCATCCGTGACCTTACTACAAAACAGGCGGCAATCCTGAAATTTCTCCAGAATAAAGTCACCGAGGAGGGGCGCCCGCCCACGATCCGCGAGATAGGGGAACGATTCGCTTTCAGATCAACAGGCACGACGCGAGACCACTTAAAAAGCCTGTCACAAAAAGGTTACATTAGGCTAAAAGCCAGACAGTCACGTTCAATAGAATTAGTCAGGCCCATGGCTTTAAGGATACCTGTCTTAGGAAAGATAATGGCAGGGAAGCCGGACCTGGCCCTTGAAGAAATAATAGATTACGTACATCTCGACGAATTTATTTCAAGCCAGGACCGCCAGGTCTTTGCCTTAAAAATAAAAGGCGACAGCATGATCGACAAGGGTATCCACGAAGGGGACATCGCCGTTATCCGCGCGCAACGGCTAGCCAGTGAAGGAGATATCGTCGCAGCCCTGCTCGACCAAGAGGCGACGATAAAGATCTTAAAGAAAAAAGGCGGGAGCTTTATCCTGGCGCCCGCCAATAGCAAATATTGCGAGATCCATAAACCTTTCACCATTCTCGGCAAAGTTGTTGCCGTCATCAAAAAATTTTAATTTGCCTTCTACCCTAAATATGCAAATTATCCCGAAGCTTGCTCTAAAATTATCGCAGAGAATTTTAGAGCGCTTAAGCAAGGGATAAGTTTATTTCAAAAACATCTCTTTTTGCCTCTTCTTGAGGATAAATTTGCTGCGGTCCTTTAAACAATATAAGACAAGCAACCCAATGGGGCCCAAAATCCCTAAAATACCCCAGTAACCGCTCTGCCCTTTGCCTTTAGCATACATATAATTACCCGATATAAACAAAGCGTATCCACCGGACATGATCAATCTGCCGAAATTCACATTAACCGGCTGTGGAGTATTTGTAAGAAAATACCCGAGGGCAAAAAAACAGGTCCCGCCCCAAATGCCAATGATGGTCTGCAATTTATATTCTTTAAGCATGGCCGCATTATAACAATAGCCAAACAAAAGAACAATATAAAAAATTGTTTTTCATTTTCTTTTCAAGTACAATGGGGGCATGGATACCCTTATTATTCTCATCGGGTTAGCTTTTATGGGCTTGTTAGGCGTGTTCGGATACCAGGCTTTCAATGAAGTCAGGAACAGCGGTAAAAAGCCGAACATCCCTGATAAAAAGGCCAACGAGCCGGACCCGGCCGCTCAATACAAAAGAAAGATCAGGGATTATGAGGAAAAAATAAAAATGATGGAGCTCGATTGTGATGCAGTAAGGCTTGAATTGAGCCAAGCCAAAGAACGGGAGAAAGCCAGCAGCGATGAAAAATCCATTACTAAATTCGATTCGGAACAATATGAAAAATTCAAAAAAGAACACCATGCGCTAAAACAGGAATTGGCCCTTAAAGAAGCTGCGCTTGAGAAAGAAATATCTTTGCGCAGGGCTCAAGGGGCGGAAGCCGACCAACTTAAACAAGAGCATGCCGCCTTGAAAAAAGAACTGATGGAAACACAGGACTATTACAGGAAATCCCTGGCAATATCGGAGAACCTGGACAAAGAACTCAAGGTTGCAAAAAAAACCATTGATGACCAAAAGAAGATAGTCGTCGAGCACACCGAGAACAAACTGGGCGGAGAATGGGTCTCAAGGGCCGAGTTTGAAAAAGTCGAAAAAGAATTAGAGGAAAAGGAAGCAATGATCCAAAAATTCCTCTCGCTAAAAAATGAAAAAAATAACCCTGCATAAAACAAGATGCCTTTTTTGGGCCATATTTTTAACGCTCTCTAACTCAACACTCTGTCTCGCTAAAAAACCCGTAGAACCACCCAAAAAGATATATTATGATTCCAAACCCTTCGTCCATAATCCTGCCTGGGAAAATAACCAGATATACATAGAAGCTAATCTTGATCTTGACCCCGAAAAAGAAATAGTGATAGGTTTTATGGGCACATATAAGCCTAAAGATGAAGTCAGCGGTGAAGAAAGCCTGCAGGCCTATTACATGCGTAAGAAAAACTACATACCCATTATCCAGAACCTGGCCTTTTACCAGATCTACGACAAAAAATCCAGCGGATTCTATGAAGCTGTAAAGACCATAACCGGCGCAGACCAGATAGGCCGCGTTTTTTTAGTAAATACGGGGACGGATGATACCGCGGCAATAGCTATATTAAGCCCGACGGGAGAACGCGCTATCAGCCTGGAAATATTCCAATGGAGACAAGGAGGGTACGGCATAGTCGCCAATGAATCCGCCCATGTACCCGACAACAACCTGGACTCCATAACAAACAGCGTAGCATTTGGTTCAGGGATAGTATGGGAGCCGGAAAAAAATACCATAGAGTTAAAAGAAAAAAGATGGCAACCTGAAGATCTTAAGATATAATAAGTACAAAGCAAACTTACTCCTTGCTTAAGCGCTTGTCCGCCATTGATTCAGTGGCGGACCGCGCAAGCTTCGGAGTTAACTTTGTGATGAAAAATACTTAAAATTGACAAAGTTAAGGAGAGAAGCATTATGGATAAACAACTGAACATTTTACTCGTAGATAACGAAGCTGAATTCCTGGAAGCCATTACTTATTGGCTGGAAACAAAAGAGCATCGCGTCCAGACATGCTACTCTGGGCCGGAAGCAATAGAGCTCGTAAAAAAGGACCCGCCGGATATAATCTTTCTAGATATTCATATGCCGGATATGGACGGAATGGAAGTCCTGCGCAATATCAGAAGTTTCAATCAAAATATCCCGATCGTAATGGTCACGGGATACCCTAAAGAAGAAAAAATGGAAGAGGCGATAAAACTGGGTGTCTCCGGATTTTTCCCCAAGACCGGAAGCTTCGAAGACTTGGGCCGCATCATAAAAACCGCTGTGAGAACGCACAAGGACCTGCGTTAAGCGCATGCTCGACATCAAAGCCAGGCAAAAAGGCAATGTGATCATTTTGGACCTTATCGGCCGCATTGACGTCGATTCGGCCAATCTCATAGAGATCGTAGGACAATGCGTACGCGATGGCTATACCGACATCCTGTGCAATCTAGAATGCGTCGAGATCATAGACTACACCGGCATCTCGGCTTTAGTCATAGCATATAAAGAGATCATCAATAATAAAGGCCGCATGAAGCTGGCATGCATTCCGTCCCATCTTAGAAATATTTTCGGCGTAGCCGGCCTTGACCGCGTTATGGATATCTACCCTTCGCAGGAGACCGCCCTCCATAGTTTTCAAGAAGACAAGATCATCGAAAAGATCACCAAGATGCAGCTGCGACGGCGCTTCAAACGCCTGCCGATCGAAATGATGATCGAGCTCAAACCTAAATACGACAAGCGCGCTGTCTGCACCAAGGGCGATCTATTGAATTTAAGCGGGGTAGGCGCCTATATATACGGATGTGGCCAGTTCAAATTAGGAGATGAGCTCGTTTTAAAGCTCAAGCTCCCTCCAAAAGGTGAAGAATTAGATCTTGAAGCCAAAGTCGTATGGTTGCCTGACAAACAGATACAGCCGCATTTCCACCCTGGCATAGGTGTAGAATTCCATTATATCTCAACCCACGCCCAGCAAAAACTGTTGGAGTTTATAGAAAGAAACTTATCCAGTATGTCTTCAGATAAAGGGTAAAACAATCTATCTTGACAGGTCTGGGCAGTCTGTTATAATTTAAATTCAAATCGTTCTTAATCTAACGGAGGAAGAAATGAAGAAAAGTATGGGTTTATTGGTTCTCTCGGCCTTATTTTTAACTGGTTGTGCCACATGTACCGATAGGATAGGAAAATTGGAGTCGCGTATTGATACCCTCGAAGGAAAAAGCGGTATAACCGCAGAGAAAGAAGCTGTGGGGGGAGAAGAAGCGGCTGTTGGCACCGAGGCCACGGAACTCGCAGCAAAAGAGATCGTAGCTCCGGAATCCCCGACCAAAAAAGATATACAGGCAGCTTTAAAAAATGCTGGTTTCTACCAGGGCGACGTTGACGGCAAATTCGGCCCGAAAAGCAAAAAGGCAGTGGAAGACTTTCAGACCGCCAACGACCTCAAGGCCGACGGAAAAGTCGGGCCCAATACCTGGGATAAACTGAAAAAATATTACGTTCCCACTGAAACACTTGAAACACAAACAAAGTAACAATAGAAAGCAACAGGGAGTCCCAATGAAGACGCGCGCATTCAAAAGGATATTTGCATTAGCCGTAACGTTTCTATTCCTTACAAGCATCAATATCTGGGCATTCGGAGGCGACAAAGAGTCGCGCCGCAAAGCAGAGATTGACCAAACACAAAAAGAATTTGACTGGTGGCCGACAGATGCTAAGCCCGCCCCGGTTAAAGACGAAGTGCGCGGCGGATATTGGTGGTGGCCCACTCAACCCGGGCAAAAAGGCGGCGATCTGTGGGGTAACAGGGGATACGTCTATGTCTATAAAGTGATCTTTGATTATAGATCCGACGAACTTGAACCGCCAAAACCGCAAGAGATGCGTGCATCGTTGGTCATAAAAAAGATCATAAAAAACGTCAAAGTGTACTTTGATTACAATAAATCAAGCTTAAGGGACGATGCGGTTCCCATCCTTAAAAAAGCAGTATATACGTTAAAAAACAGCCCCGAAGCCGATATCCTGATCACAGGAAATGCGGATGTGCGCGGCTCTGAATCCTACAATGAAAAATTAGGCCGCCGCAGGGGAGAAGCTGTTAAACAGTTTATGCTCGATGAAGGCATCTCCCAGGAACGCATACGTATAGTCAGCCGCGGTAAGCTTGATGCCGTAGCTTTCGTCACGGACCTTGTAGGCATGCAAAAAGACAGGAACGCTCAATTCATGCTGGCCGAGGTAGAAGAAGTCATGATCCCATATGCCGGCGGCTCGCCCCAAGAGATTAAAGAAAACCAAGGGTTGGTGATCGAAGAAGGCAAGGCCATCCAGGAAGAAAAGCAAAACGTCGAAACCGAGGTCAAGGTATCGACAAGAGAGTACACGATAAAGAAAAACGACTCACTCTGGAAGATTGCCCAAAACGAACTGGGCAGCGGCCATCGTTGGAAATACCTTTATGAACTCAATAAGAACAAGATCAAGAACCCGAACAAGTTAAGAGTAGGGACTAAGATCACGATCCCTGTTGAATAATACGCTGCTATATTTTATTTAAAAAAAGTCCATCGGCACAATCCGGTGGACTTTTTTTTAAAAGCAAAACGGCATGAATATCCAAAAAATCATATGGCAATCCTATAAAAACCGTATCCTGCGGGATAAACAGGATTTTTTGCCCAATATCTCTAATTTTATTCCCGGAAACCTTGTTTTTGTCATCACATCAAGATGCAATTTTGCATGCAAACACTGCCTTAGGAACTTTGACAGCGCCCAAGACCTTCCTTTCGAAATATTGGAAAAAGTTGTCCTGTCAGCCAAGAAATATAATTTTAAGTATGCCTGCCTTACCGGCGGAGAACCTCTGCTTTATCCTCAATTCAACGAAGCTATCGAACTATTCGTCAAAAATAATTATGCATTTTCAATAGTCACTAACGGCTATGATTTCGAAAAAGCTGTCCCGATACTTTCAAAATACAAAAATAGGATCGCCTTCGTGGCTTTCAGCCTTGAGAGCACGGATAGGAAAAAACATGACGCCATCCGCAAAGCCGGGTCATTCGATAAACTCCTGGAAGATTTTGATATCTGCAGGGCCGCAGGGATACCTTTTCGCGTGATCACTGCTGCAAGCTGCGCCAATTATGACGAGATGTTCGATATCGCTGTATTTGTCAAAAAGAAAGGGGCAAAGGCATTCGCTGTTACCACTGTCCTGCCTTGCCCGCGTTCCGAAGACAACAATATGGTCCTTACTGCGCAAAAACGCCAGGAACTGTTTGTCTTGTTACGCCAGCTCACAAAAACCATCAAGTTCCCGATAATGCTGGGTTCCGATATCCGCGCCAACAACAACATCCAACTATGCAATTCGTTCTACCTCAAAGACTTCACTGTGGACATGAACGCAAACCTGCTCCAATGTTGTGAACTCTCTAATTTTGACGACGAAAATATCCGTAAAAATGCCGTCATTGCAGACCTTAAAACCTGCTCTTTCGACGATGCGTTAAAAATGCTTTCAGGGCACATCCACAATTTCAACTGCGCGCGGATAGAAGATTACAAGAAAGAGCTCGGAACGGAAGGCATCGATTTCAACAGCTGTTTTTACTGCGTCCGGAAACTCTCACAGTCCTCTTAAATAAGGCATATTGCCCTTCAAACCATGCACGATATCTTTATCTACCGCCTTGTTACATGTTTTACGATCTCCATAATCATCTGGGCGCTATTCGCATATACGGAATTATGGATAAATCACAATATGAGCAACACAGCCAAGATAATAGCGAAATTACTCCATACAAAAAGCGATCATTCATCCCAAGACCCTCCTGACTATTTGCTGATCCAGGGGTTTTACAAGAACCGAAAGATCGTCTGCCGCATGAGCCACTTTTCTCCTTCGAGGTTCCTTCATTATAATCTAAGGATGCATATCCACATCGAGCCGCTGCTCGATCTGCGAAGCGAGCGCCTTAAAAATTATTATGTGACGGAGAATACTCGGCTGGAGGCAAATAATAAGATAAATTACGAATGTACATCGCTGACTGCCATTAAATCCTATTTTCTGTCTTCAATGATAAACAAAGATGAATTCATCCAGATCTTCGAGGAACTGACGCGCGCCGCAGAGATGGTAGAGTCGCAGACACATTAAATCTTCTTTTTTTTGATAAATTTGATATACTAAATATATGGACTTCACAGAACGAAGAAAGTTTAAGCGCCTAAACGTCAACTTTATAGTCACTTTCCAGGTCAACAGGCCTCCGGAGATCCGCATGTCGATAGGAGGCATGGATATAGATGCCCTGATGATGGACTTAAGCGAAGGCGGGATGGCCATCACCACAGACTACGAGATCCCCAGCGGGACCCTGCTTTATATTTACTTCACGCTTATCAATCCCTTCAGGAATGAGGATGACCGCGTCACAAAAATGGAACTTTTAGGAGAGGTGCGCAGCTGCTCGATTCTGGATAATCATAAACAGCGCAGGTTGGGCATCTGTTTTACCCAGATGAAAGAAGACGACAAAAAAGCCGTAGCTGATTTTGTCAAGCTCAACACAGAACAAAAACACCCCTAAAAGATGGAGCCTTCCCAAGACAAACTTTTGGACCTAAAAAAGCCTCTCAACATAACACCCGATACTCCAAAACGCATAAAGACAGAACCTGAAGTAAGCACTTACAAACTTATATTTTTCTTCCTTTTGGCGATCATCCCGGCGCTTCTACTTGGCTATATTTTTATTTACGGAGCCTCAAAGCTAGAATCCCGTCAAAAACAAGACGAAGAACTCTACCAATCCTACCAGCAAGAGCATCAGTATTACCCGCAATATCAAGACAGGTCTCAACAACTTATTATAGAAGAAGACCGCCGTAAAAAGGGCGTGTTGGGATCTTTATACAAAATGAACCAGGAACTGGAAGATCAAAAAGAAGTCCTGCGCCTGCAACAGGAACAGCTCAATCAGGAGCAGCAAAGGATACAGATGCTGCTGCAACAGTCCAGAAAGAGATGACCGGTGCCGCAATATATCTGCCCTCATTGCAATAAACCCATCAATGACGATGACGCTATCCTATGCCTTTATTGCGGGGAAAGCCTTGATCGCTGTGTAGGTAAACGTAAGTTGATCATTGCAGTAATAGCAATATTGGTCATAACAAGTTTTATAATTCTTCTGGTCCATTCTTAAGTTTTGGCTCTTTATCTATTGACTATACATTGATTTTAATGGATAGTAATGTAATAGGATCGACTCCTTGTCTAAACGTCCGCCATTGATTCATTGGCGGACAGACTTCGGAGTTGATTTTGTAAGGAATAGACCTAACCGCAAGACAAAATCAAGGAGAACGATGCTCAAAAAACGATGGATGGCGACTGGTATTTTCTTAATACTTATGACATTGGCCAATGCAGGATGTGCCGTAATAGGCGCTGCTGCAAGTGCAGGTATAGGTTACGCTATTTATCAGGCTACCAGAAAATAACAGGTCCGGCCGTATTTTTATGCCAGTCAAAACCAAAGGTATCTTAACTGCCTTAGCATTTCTTCTTATGACGGCACAACCCAACCTTAATGCAGGCCAACTTGAAAAGGCAACATTCGCAGGGGGATGCTTTTGGTACATGGAGCCGCCTTTTGAAGACTTAAAGGGCGTAACCGATGTAGTTTCCGGCTATATCGGTGGAACAGGGAAAAACCCGACTTATGAAGATTATGCTAAAAAAAGCATATTGAAGCCATTGAGATAACCTATGACCCGTCTCAAATATCTTATTCAGAACTTCTGGATATATTTTGGAAGCAGATAGACCCCACAGATGCAGGCGGCCAATTCGTTGACCGCGGGCCCCAATATAGGACGGCCATCTTCTACCACAACGATGAACAGAAATGCCTGGCCGAAGTATCAAAAGATAAACTCTCAAGATCAGGCCGTTTCCAGAAACCCATAGTTACAGAGATCATAAGGGCCTCAAAATTTTACGAAGCCGAGGCCTATCATCAGGATTACCACAAAACATGCACTCTGCAATATAAGGCCTACCGCTTTGGTACAGGCAGAGACGAATATTTGAAAAAGACCTGGGGCCCAGGCAGGCCGTCAAAAGAAGAAGTGATACTCCGCCGACAGGAGTCGGCGGCTTCTTTCCCTTTCAAAGTTCGAGTTTCAGTTGCCCTGTGTCTTCCCTTCCCTGATGTTCCACATAACGTAGGATTGCTTTGGTGTCCAAGCCGCAAGACGAGACGCAATA
>JACRLT010000033.1 GCA_016235185.1 Candidatus Omnitrophota bacterium | reverse complement strand
GTCTTGTAAAATTTGACTTTCTCGGTTTAAAAACCCTGACTGTTATAGACAGGACAGTAAAACTTGTAAAAGAGAATAAAGGGATAGAGCTTGATATAGATAATTTAAGGCTCGATGACGTTGGGACTTATAAACTGCTTAGCTCCGGCAATACGAATTGCATATTCCAGCTTGAAAGCTCAGGCATAAAAGAACTTCTCAGAAAGTTGAAACCGGAGACGTTTGAAGATATTATGTCTGTTGTTGCCCTCTATAGGCCAGGACCGCTCCAAAGCGGTATGGTTGATGACTTTATAAAAAGAAAGCACGGTAAAGCACCCATAAAATATGAACTTCCACAGCTTAAGGATATACTGGCCAATACCTACGGTGTCATTGTTTATCAGGAGCAGGTAATGGAGATAGCCAAGGTTCTTGCAGCCTTCAGCCCGGGTGACGCTGATGTGCTGAGAAAGGCAATGGGTAAAAAGCTTCCTGAAGAGATGGTTGTCCAAAGGGAAAGATTTATTGAAGGGGCAAAGAAGAATAAGGTAGAGCAGAAGAAGGCAGAAAAGATTTTTGATCTTATGGCAAACTTTGCTGGTTATGGGTTTAACAAGTCTCACAGCGCAGCATATGCGCTCATTGCGTATCAAACTGCGTATCTCAAGATGCACTATCCTGTGGAATTTATGGCGGCGGTGCTGACTTCTGAAATGGCTGATACCGACAAGGTAATTAAATATATCGGAGAATGCCGCGATATGGGAATTGGGATACTGCCGCCGGACGTGAATGAAAGCAGGAAAGATTTTACTGTTATCAGCAACAAGATAAAGTTTGGTTTAGCCGCAGTAAAGAATGTTGGAGAAGCTGCAATAGATGTGATAATAAGAACAAGGGAAGAAGATGGGCAGTTTGCCTCTATGATAGATTTTTGCACAAGGGTTGACTTGAGAAAGGTAAACAGACGTGTTATAGAAAGTCTGATAAAAGGCGGCGCATTTGATTTTACCGGCGCAAAAAGGGCGCAGTTGATGACGTCACTTGATAAGATTATGGATATGTCGCAGGCTGTGCAGAAAGACAGGGACAATGGCCAGATAAGTATATTTCATGCAAATGTTGGTGGCAAATCTGTTGGATTGGCAGCTATAGAACTTCCTCAAATAGAGGAATGGCATGAGGCCCAGCTCTTAAGTTATGAGAAGGAGGCCCTTGGTTTTTATATCACAGGTCATCCTCTTGAAAAATATGCAAGCGAACTTAAATATTTAACAAATGCAGATACGGACAGCTTGAAAGAAAAATCAGATGATGAAGATGTAAGCATTGCTGGCATAGTAACGGCAGCAAAGGAGACAAATACAAAAAAAGGCGACAGAATGGCCTTTATAACAGTGGAGGACCTTAAGGGTTTTGTTGAGGTAATCATATTTTCTGACGTATATAAGAAGGCTGTTTCATACTTCAGCGGCGATGTGCCGATAATTGTAAAGGGCAAGGTTGATAAAGGTGAGGAGCATATAAAGATTATTGCAAATGCTGTATATCCTATTGCGGAGGCTAAGCTTGGGTATCTTGCAGCACAGGCAAAAGGCATAGGTGTGAATGCGGTTCATATTAAAGCCGATGCAGCCGGACTTGAAGCAGATTCCCTGGAAAAGGTAAAAAGTGTTTTGAGTTCCCATTCAGGCAGTGCTCCTGTTTATATCCATATTTTGCTGGATGACAGAGAGGTGGTAATTTCAGTGTCAGATGATCTCATGGTGGTACCTTCTGAAAAATTTGTAAAGGACATTGAAGCGCTTTTGGGAGATAGGAGTGTTGTTGTAAATACAAAGAGGTAAAAGGGAAAAATATTGTTTGAGATTTGGACTAATTTCTAACCCCCGATAGATTCAATCGGGGGCTAACTTCTAATGACCAATAAAACTTCAAAGCTGGATTTTTTAATTTTATTAGAAATTAGACATTAGGGTTTTGGAATCTGTTTTTTAGGGGTGACAAGATGATGCTTCAACAATTCTTGGAATTTGAAAAACCTGTGGTTGAATTAGAAAAAAAGATAGAAGAACTCAGGCAAACAGCCTTGGGTGATAAGATTGATAGTGCTGGGCAGGTGTCTCGCCTGTTTGAGATAGAAAAACTGAGCAAAGAGGCAAAAAAGCTTCAGGAAGATATATTCTCGAACCTTACGCCGTGGCAGATAACACAGCTTGCAAGACATCCGCTCAGGCCGTACACGTTGGATTATACACAGCGGGTATTTACTGATTTTATTGAGCTGCACGGCGACAGAAATTTCAGAGACGACCCTGCTATAGTTGGAGGCCTTGCAATGCTTGAGAATGAACCGGTCATGGTTATAGGCCACCAGAAAGGCAGAACAACAAAGGAGAAGGTTTTAAGGAATTTTGGTATGCCTAATCCAGAGGGTTATAGAAAGGCAATAAGACTTATGAGTATGGCCGAGAGACTTAAGAAACCAATTGTAACATTTATAGATACACCTGGTGCTTTTCCCGGCATAGGCGCAGAGGAAAGGGGACAGGCAGAGGCGATTGCCAAAAATATTATGGTTATGTCAAGGCTTAAGGTTCCTATCATTATTGTAGTTATAGGCGAAGGCGGCAGCGGCGGTGCATTGGCAATAGGTGTTGGAGATAGGGTCTTAATGTTGGAATATTCAACATATTCGGTAATCTCCCCTGAGGGGTGTGCTGCAATACTTTGGAAAGATGGAAGCAAGGCAGATATTGCTGCAAAGGCACTCAAGATAACAGCAAAAGACCTTTATAGACTTGAAATAATTGATGAGATAATAAAAGAGCCGCTTGGCGGTGCTCACCAGGATATAGAGACAATGACAAAAACCTTGAAAGAGGCGCTTGTAAGGTCTTTGCAAGATCTGAAGAAAAACTCTCCGGATGATTTGGTGCATAACAGATACAGCAAATACAGAAAAATAGGAAAATTTAAGGAAGGGATGATATAAAAAAATAGATTCAAGAGGCAAGATACAGATTTTACTTGCAACTTGAAACCTGCAACTTGCAACCTTCTTAATATGGACGACTTAAAAAAAATAAAAGAAATCAGAACAAAGATAGACAACATTGACGACCAGATACTGGAGCTCTTGAATAAAAGGGCATCCCTTGTTATTGAGGTGGGTAAAAACAAGAGGGAAGGGAAAAGGGAGTTTTATGCCCCGCAAAGGGAGAAGGAGATATACCAGAGGCTGACTATGAATAATCCGGGTCCTTTCCCTAGTCAGGCATTGAAGAATGTATATAGGGAGATAATGTCCGCATCGCTATCACTGGAGAAGCCGTTAAAGGTTGCCTATCTTGGGCCAAAGGCTACATTTACGCATCAGGCATGCATGAATTATTTCGGCCTTTCCGTAGAATTTATCCCTGAAAAAGATATTGCAGATGTGTTTAATGATGTGGAAAGGGATAAGACAGACTTCGGCGTTGTGCCCATAGAAAACACAACCGAAGGCATTGTGAGCCACACCATAGATATGTTCGTAACATCTGATATCAAGATATGCGCGGAAATAATGATGGAGATTTCGCTGGCTCTTTTGAACAAGACAGGCAGGATAGAGGATATAAAGAATGTATATTCTCACCCTAATCCCATTGCCCAGTGCCGGCAGTGGCTCAAAGAACATCTTCCTGACGCCCACGTTTTTGATGTGTCATCAACGGCGACGGCAGCCCAGATAGCAAGCGAAGATGCGGCAAACGCCGCAATTGCCAGCGAGGTTGCAGCATCGTTGTATGACCTGCAGGTTGTGGAAAGAAAGATAGAAGACCATACAAATAATTTCACCAGATTTCTTGTTATCGGGAAAAAGAGTCCTGAAAGAACAGGCGGCGACAAGACCTCTGTCATGTTCGCAATAAAGGATACGCCTGGCGCATTATACAAAATGCTGAAGCCGTTTGCAGACAGGAGGATTAATCTTACGAAGATTGAATCCCGCCCTCAAAAAGGTAAGGCATGGGAATATATATTCTTTGCGGATATGGACGGCCATGTGTCGGACAGCAAGGTGTCAGATGCGCTCAAGGGGCTTGAGGCGCAGTGTTCTTTTATGAAGATACTGGGGTCATATCCCAAGGGGACGGTAAAGTGAGGGGGGTCTTGTTTCAAAGCAGGTAGCAGGTTTGGTTGGTTTTTTTCAACCCGGCAGGCATCATCTTCCCTGCCTTTATCAGTCTCCTTACCCTTTCCTTGTTCATTTCCGAAAGTGGATTTTTCAGCCGGCGAGGAGTGAATTGTTGTGCGCGGCTTTCCTCGTCTATTTTCTTTATTGTGCTGTCTATTCAGCCAAAGCAAAGCGCTTCATCCACTGCATCGTTATAAGGAAGACTTGGCTTGCCGGTCTCTTTCTTGTAATACACCAGCCAGATTTCATTTTCCGTATCGTGATGGTTGATCAACCAGTTCCTCCAATCTTTTCTCTCTGTTATGTAAAGTATCTTGCCAAGTTTCATAAGGAATGCGCCTCGTTCCTACAACCAAATTCCTCTCTCCCCAAGCCTTATTTGAAAAACCGAATATGGTCTTTGGCAAACTGTTCAAACGAAATGGGCGGTTTGCCGGTAATCTGTTCTACTGCCGGCGATACCGCGCCGGTATAGCCTGCCTTGATGATGGCGGAAAGCTCAAGGAGCGCCTCGACGATGGTTTCCGGCATTCCCGTCTCTTTCATGCCCTGCCGCGCGGCGGCTTCCGGCACATCCGTATAGTTGATTGTTCGCCCTGTTACGCGAGAGAGGATTGCCGCTATTTGGTAATTGGAAACAGCTTCAGGCCCGGTGAGCGTATATGCCTTGCCTTCATGTCCACCTTTGGTAAGCAGCGCAACTACTACAGCAGCGATGTCGCGGACATCTATGAGCGATATCTTGCCGTCTCCCTGCGGAAAATAGAATGCGTTTTGGCTCTTGATGGTGTGAGCCGCAAAATTGATATAGTTTTGCATGAATGAATTGGGGCGAATCAATGTGTATGCAATCCCGGATGACTCTACGGCTTTTTCAGCCTCGCGGTGCCATCTGCCCAGAGTGATTGCCTGCGGAGAATCCGCGCCCATGCCCGATGCCCGCACAATATACTTAACCCCGGCGAGCTTTGCCGCCTTGACAAAATTGGCGCTCAGCTCCGCAAGGTTCGGAACCAGCGGACTGAGGGAAAACGCTTTTTCCACGCCCTCCAGCGCCGTTTGAAGGCTTTTGACATCATTCAGGTCAACAGAGACGATTTCCACCCCCATCTCTTTCAGAATGCCGGCCTTTTCTTTGGAATGAACTCCGGCACGCACCTGTACGCCTTGCGCAATAAGTTGCCTGACAACCTCCTTTCCCATATTTCCGGTCGCGCCTGATACAAAGATTGTGTTTGCCATAATTTGTTCTCCTTTCTGCTTGGTGTGTGTTGATGCTTATCCAAAAAAATCTTTTCAGCAGATGCTCTTGCAAAACCG
This sequence comes from Candidatus Omnitrophota bacterium, assembly GCA_016235185.1. Taxonomy (GTDB): domain Bacteria; phylum Omnitrophota; class Gorgyraeia; order Velamenicoccales; family Velamenicoccaceae; genus UBA9636. Next base: position 15,583 of record JACRLT010000033.1, on the reverse strand, counting down.
AATGGAAATTTGGTTCCGGTTTGTCCGGGTTAGGTCAAGTCGTTTTGCTTTTTACTCATCTATCGGCTTCTCCATAAGCCACCAGGGAATCTCCATGAGTTTGGCTCCGTCGTCTTTGGAATAGAAGGTGTGCATGTTATCGTCGGTAAAATATTTCCAGAAGGACGGTTCATACTCTTTGTTCAGAATTTGAAATGCACCCTTCTTCTCCTGCTCTTTCAGAAATTTACGGTATGCGTCTAACGGTTCCACTCCGGCCTGCTGGAAGATGATGCGTCCGCCGTATTTTTCATACAGCGATTTGTTTATCTTCCATGCCCTGACAAAGTGTTGAGCCATGCTTCGTTTCATCGCCTTCATCTGCTCTTCCATGCCTTTGCCCCTCTCTGCCATTTCTTTGGTAGTCTTGAGGATGCTTTCCAGATTTTGCAGATAAGCGGTCTTTTCTTTTCGTTCTTTTTCCGTGAGGGTGCCGGATTTCAATTCTTCCGCCAGCTTTTTTCTGTCCTTTTCGAACTTGTCCTGATTCCGTTTTTCCAATTCATCCGTCCTCTGCATAAAGACATCCAATTCAGCCTCTGTAGGCTCAATCTTCTTTTCCTTTGCATACTTTTCCAGAAGCGCCCCGAAGATCAGTCCGTTTAAATTGTCTTTATCTTTGACCGTGATAGGTTTTCCGAGAACTATCGCAATCGTATCTTTGTCCGCCGGGCCTTTTTGAGAGAATGCTGGAACGGTAAATGCGGCGGCAATGATTATAGATATAATAATCCATTTCATGTTTTGTTCTATCTCCTTTCTTCCATTATCGAAGCTATTACTACCCCTTCGGACAAAGCGACAGCAGCCCAAAAGCAGAGTTCCAGAATAATGAGCATAAATGGTTCCCCGAATTGATTGAATGGCGTGAAAAATTCCCAGAAAAGAAATGAAAGGAGAAACACAAGCCCTGAAAAACGAATTGCCCTCGCAAATAATCCATTTGGCCATGCAGGAGCCAACCATCTATAGAGAAAGGCATGAACAATTCCAAATAAAAGCATGCCGACAATGATGGGAAGCGGCTTGTTGACTACCAACGGAAGAGGCTGCAATTCAGTCCATACCGCAATGAGTTTTTTACTTTGTATTTCAGGATTCAATAAGATGCCGTTTCCGTTCCACCCGAAGCCAATGAGCCTGAATGTCAGCAGCATGACAACATTCATGGATAGTCCGCCGGCGATTCCTGCAATAATTGTTTTTAAAGTTGATGGTTTCATATTACCCAATTCATCTAAATCTGTCTTAAACTCCCTGCCCCTTAATCCGCGCTAATTCTTCTGAAATTTTCTTGAGATTCGTCAGCGCCATCATTCTTACTTGCCGGAACTTCCTCCTTATCATAAGCCATACCATGACCCTTGCCAAAATGGTTTTGGGTTTAAAGAAGCTTTTATTGACAACAAGGGTTTCTTTTTCTCCCTTTTCGACCAGATCAAAAGAGAAATTGAAATCTTCGAGCATTTTGCCAAAACCTAAAGTATCGTCTATCAGAAGCCAGGCAATCCTGCGGTTTGGAACGCACTCAATACATTTTTCCGCCACTTGCCCTTTTTTACCGCTGAAAGATACATCGCAATGCCGGACGGCATCTATTTCTTCCAGTTTGCCTGTCGTCGCATTCACCACCGGCATCCATTGAGAAAGCAGTGTTGAATCCTGCAAAATTGAAAAGATTGTTTCAGGTGATGCGTGTATTACTATTTCATCCCTGCCTTGCATTCGCTGTTCTGACGATATGACATTTCCCATAACCTGCCCTCCAACTTTATAATTTTATGAAGCTATATGTCTTTTTTGCCTTTAACCGAAAGTCTGAATAATTTGCTATTTGTCAACTGAGCCGATATTTCAGGCTCCTTTATGTTAGGTAATTTTATTTCCGTACCACCTATAGTTTTTTCTACCACGGAATCTCATCATTAAAATGGAAAAATTTACCTGTTGGTCCATCCTGATTAAGAGTCGCAAGCCTAACAGCGGTCTTTGCTCCTTCTTCAACCACCATTGGAGCCATGTCAGTCCCTAAATCGGTCTTGACCCAGCCAGGATGAGCGGAATTGACTTTTATCGGCGTATCTTTTAAAAGCGCGGCAAGATGAATGGTAAACTGATTCAGCGCCGCTTTAGAGGCATCATACGCAAACGGCTTTAGCTGCGCAAGATCCGATTTCTCGTTGCTTTGAAGCATTAGAGAACCTAATATACTTGAAACATTTACAATACGGCCGGCATCGCTTTTTTTCAAAAGAGGGAGAAGTTTCTGCGTCAATTCTACCTGCCCAAATAGGTTTACCTCAAAAATCTTTCTGACAGCCGCCGCAGATACCGTTCCGGCGCTGTTTCCGAAGAACGGCTCTTCGGCATGCGTCATGCCCGCATTATTCACCAGAATATCGAGCCTCCCGTAATGTTTCTCAAAATATTCCCCTGCCTGTTTTATGTGGCTTGAATTTGTAACATCAAGCTCAATGCACTCCACATCAAGCCCTTGATCCTTCAATTTTTTAGAAGCAGACTTGCCCTTATCAATATCTCTTGCACCCATGAAGATTTTGATGCCTTTAAGCGCAAGCTGACGGCTCGTCTCAAAACCCAACCCTTTGTTAGCACCTGTTACTAATGCAATTCGATTCGCTGACATAGTCTCCTCCTTTTTTAAGTAAGCTTCTTGCAAAAGAACCAAGAGGTTGTCATTCCCGCAGGTTTTAAGCGGGAATTTGGTGTTATATTGCAGAAAACCATATCCCCGATAGAACAATTCGGGGATGACAGAGATTTTTCTCGTTCCCAAGCTCAAGCTTGGGAACGAGAGCAAATCATGGCATAGCCTGATTTAAAAATTCATCAAAAGGATAAAGCGCTTTGAATACTTCTGTGCAGCGCTTTGCAAAATCGCCTGACATTACGGCATTGTCGTTTACTTTATAAACCGCGAGGTAGCTTTTTTGTTTCAATAATTCGATATCGGGATGGCTGGCATCGTAACCCTGTGGCGGTCGTTGTAATTTTTCGCCTTCTATTTCCTTGAAATATTTTTTGAAGGCAGCACTGCCTATGATTTTCTTGAATTCTTTTCCGTTGCTATGAATTTTGTTGCGGATACCTCTCAGCCAATCGGGAGGCGGCATATGGGCCCCTCCAGCCAGAATACTCCCGTCAGGCTCAACGTGAATATAATACCCTGCCTCAGCGTGCGATTTCCTTCCACCTTTTACAATCCACGCCCCAAGATGCGTCTTGTATGGCGATTTATCTTTTGAAAATCTGACATCGCGATAAATACGGAATATACAATCTCTTGCCGAAACCCCTGCAATGCTTTTATCAAACTGTGTGATACTTGCAATCACTACATTTACAAAATCTTCAAACTCGGCAGCAGCAGATTGGTATTTTTCTTTATTTGCATTAAACCAGTCGCGGTCGTTGTTCTTCTTGAGTTCTTTTAAAAACTGAAATGTCGGTTTACCAATCATAATGACCCTCCTTGTTCTATAGATATCCTGAACGACGTAAATCACCGGTGAACGTAGCTAATCCGGTGCATTGCGATTTTATTGCTTTTCTTTTATATCTTCAAATACTTAATACCGTATTATCTAACAACGACCCGTAATTCCGCGCTGGATTGCCTCGTTATCAGGACTAACTTCAGTGTTCTTCCACCTCCATGCATACCAGACAATTAGTGACATACACACAACTTCTACAGTTGCTAAGAATACATAATGGGGATATGTTGATCCGCCACCTATAACAAACGCAATAGTTATTACGCCTGCGATGATGTTTGCCCAACGGTTTGCCCTATACTTCAATACCCGGGACAGGACAATCATTACAATCGGAATCTCCAGCATTATTGCGGCAACCAACAAAAAACCTAGAGTGATTTGAATCTCCCCTGCGTATCCTGTCATTAGTTCCTTTAGGAATCCGGGTATCATAAAGGAAAGAATATCCGCAGCAAGCATATTAAACATTACAAATATCCATAATGTTGAAAGCCTTACTTTCATATCTTCCATTTTGGTGGTCTTTTTATTTGAATTCATTTTTTCCTTTTTGTTTGTTCTTATGTCTAACGTCCAAGCTCACCGGCAGTAAAAAGCAGAGCGACGATAGGAGCTACGCTTTTTGCTGTCCGGTGGAGCGCCTTGTTGGGCGATCGCATGTTTTTGCAAATGCTGCATAGGCACGTTAAAGCTGGCTCTTGGCTGGTTTCATTCTATTTAAGACATAGCTGTAGGCAGCATCCCCGACTCTGGGATTTCTATCCTGATCCAGCATAAACAGAATGTCACGGCCTATCACCCAATAAGATCGGAACTCTTGAGGAGCATTTGTATCGAGCTGATACACAACAGCTTGCGGATCTAATACCGTGCCATGAGTTAGAGTCAAATTTCCTGCATTTGTAATTCTGTCGTTTCCTGTACCTACGCCAACACGGGCGAGCAGATATGTTGTGGGTAATTGGGTTTGCGCGTTTTGATAGAGCGCAAGCCCAACTTTTATCTTGTTGCAATCCGGTATTGCCATCTGCCCCATGCAGGGGATGCGACCTTCGAATACCGCGAAAACCGGATCGCCGTTTTCATTGGCAGATGGATACCACGGGTCGAAAGCGGCAGGGGCTTTTTTAAAGTAGCTACACCCCGACATCATGACTAAAATGGACGCTATAAATATAACTTTTCTCATATGTCCATAGCCTCCTTCCTTAGTGCCCAACAAGTTATTATCCGGTTTCTTGTTATCTTCACTTTTCGACTGATAACCGGAAAAACACCTTATCCATTAATGTCATTGATTTTTAGATTTAAGGCAAACCCGAGAGCGTTCCCGGGTTTGCCTTACGCCTTACTTCATCGAGTGTAGTGCTACCTTGTTGCCTTCGGTGTCAAGGAAGTGTGCCATAAATCCGTTTTGACCGATGGAGGTTTTGGGTAATATAATTTTCCCTCCTGCCTTCTCCACCTTTGAAAGAACTTTACTGAGGTCATCGCCGCCATTCAGGTAGATCAGAGACCCCTTATTGGACGGTTCATAGCCCTCGCCTTGAACAATGGCGCCGCCAACGCCGCTGTTTTCCATATTCATATCAAACGGCAATATTCCATATGTCAGTTGAGGATGCGACATCTCACTAATTTCCACACCGAGAATTGTGCTGTAAAACTTTTTTCCTCTATCAAAATTTTTCACAGGAATTTCAAACCAATTAATTGCATTTTTCATAATGTTTTACCTCTCTCGTATAAATTAGTTTTTTGCTGACACCTAACTAATAATCCCTAATCCCTGCTTTTAGCATGAGTCGTTGCATTTGCAGAGACCCTGTATCACCCCTTGCCACTTCCTTTATCTTCATCTTTATTCACCCCCTTTCTGATTAAACGTCGAACTAACCGGCTGACGCTTTGTGCCGAGTCCGGTTGCGCCGGATTAGGTCGCACTTCTGTGAGCTTTGGTAACAACTTCTTTCCTCGACTTTGAATAGCTGGAATTCCACTCGTCATCAAGCGTTCGACAATTTTTACCACGCGAGGTAGATACGAGCGATCCATTTCCGCAATATCTGCCAGCCCCTGCATGGCGAACGTTTTCACTATCCGGCTATCATCATCAAGAAAAGAAACGAGTAGGTTGAACACCTGCTGTCGTTCCTTTTTGGTAAGCTCCAGTCGTGGCAATATCTGCGCGAGATGCCAACGTACTTCTTTCTGGCTAATCGTTGCGAAGACATTTAAAAATTCCTTTTTGTAGGGCTGTAGTAATTCTGGACGCAACCTTGTGATCTTTTCTACCGCGTCAGACGCCCGCATCCTTACTCCCGGCTCGGCATCCAATATTCCGGCCACCAAATCGCGAAATAACTGCGGCTTATTGAGCACATCCGCAACCACCTCTTCAGATTTTCCCTTCTGACGTAAATCGCCTTCTCTTAACTTGCGGACAATCGAGTTCATTGCACGGTCAGCTCACTTACCGGCTGCCGAATAATCGTCTTGAGTTTTTCCGGCGCCGTTTTCGTTATGTCACTCAAATAAATTTCGTGGTGTTTGCCGGGCGCTTTAGTGTGAGTTAATGCCAAGTTGTTCCATCATAGTCATATAGTCGCCGGCTCCCCAATGCTCGGTCATTTTACCGTTAACCACCCTTATAATATCAATTACCTTTATCTTGAATGACTTTCCAGTTCCAGCGATACCCATATACTCGCCTTTATGCGTGCCTGTCATTGTTACATATGAGACTACTTTATCACCCTCTACTATCATGAACTCAATATCATTGTTAAGATCGGGGAATGCATTACGCATCATGATAAAGAACTGTTTTAGGCCATCTCGGTCAGGTGGGTATCCAGGAAGAGGCTCGTGCTCATAATAGTTTTCTGCAACCAAACTATCGATAAGGTTGAAGCCGCCTTTATTTAAAACCTCCGAATAAAAATGCCTTACCCACTGTTTCTTGTCTTCTTTTTTCTCTTGTGCTAAAACTGTGCCACATAAAGCCATAATTAACCCAACAACAACTATTTTTTTTAACATGTTTTGACCTCCTCGTTTATTTAAAGTTAACCATGAGGAAACATGATAAAGCACAGCGCTATTTAAGAATTGTAAAAAACCGACATCTTCTTCTTTTCCTGAAAATAACCTCTTGGCGTTGCTTCTACTATCTCCCTGAATTCTTTAATGAAATGTGCCTGATCAAAATATTCACATTCACATCCAATATCGGTCAATGAACGAAAGTCAAGAGAGCGAATTAAAGCCCTTGACTTGTCAACTCGAATAATTCGTGAAATTTGTTTTGGCAATAGGCCTACAGCCTTTTTAAACTTCCTCTCAAATTGTCGCTTTGACATGTTCATGTTTGTGCAGAGTTCATCTATTCGCATGCTGCCATTGTGTAACCACATTGTTTTGATGACTTTTAAAAGCCAATCCGTTAAGCCTATCTTGTTTCTGGATAGCGCCTCTATAAGAAAGTTATCCAGCAATCCTAATTTATTCTCCATCAATGATTCTTTCTGTAATTTTTGCATGAGTGTAACCCAGACTGGCTCATCAATCACAGATAATGGAAGAACAGTATTTCTGTATCTGTCCATATCTCCTTGGATAAATGGATAAGCGCCACTTGGGCAAAAACGTATCCCAATTGCGTCAACACTTTCCTGCAAAGTCAAATATGTTGCATTTATTGTCGGTCCGGTAATAAAACAACCACACAAATCTCCTATCACTTCGCTTCCGATTTTGATAGTCAACGCACCTCCATAGTTGAACACTATTCCCATTCCGCCATCAGAAATGATTTTCCGGGTTACCGGCGCTTTGAGGTTTTTTTCTCGATAAGTTGACCAATAACACTGAACATATGGTTCCAACTCCTTGCGAGGCTTATGCATCTTGAGGCCTATGAAATCAAGATGTCTATTCATGTTATTCATATGTACAATCTTCTCCATTTTTCGTTTGACAGCTCACCTGCCGCTATGAGCGCAGCGGAATAAGGGTCAGGCGCAGAGCCTTGTCAGGCAATCTTTCGCTGTCTGTCGCACCATTGTTCAAGAGTTGTCGTGGGCGTACCAAGTAAGCGATTGGCTTCTGTGGGCTCTCCCCCTTCCCCTACCTTTTCAAAGAATCTCATTAACTCTGCGATAAACTGCAATTCAGCGTTAAAGGAAACCATGCCGATCAGTGACAGCAACCAAATTGGAACGGAGGACACCTTCACCCCGGGGTGCACGATCGAGCAGTATTTCTTGAGCGCTTCTGTCATCGTCAACGCTTCGGGGCCATAAACAAAAAATCTCTTATTGGCCGCTTCAGGCAATCGAAACGATTTAGAAACCATCTTTGCATAATCGCTTGCAGCCAACCAGTGCAAAGGGTGGGGCTGTTGCCCAATAACAGAAGCCCGTTTCCCTCTGATAGCAAGGGAAAGAGATTCCATAAAATGAGTTGCGCAAAATATGGAATAGGGAACCCCGCTTTCACGAATTGCTGACTCGGCTTGCAGTTTGGCCTTGACGGAAGGAAACCAAGAATTCTTTTCAAACACCGCGGCGCCAGACAAGTAGGTTATGCGTTGAACTCCCAGCCTTGCGGATACATCAACAACATTAACAGTGCCTCGATGTTCGATTCGCTCAAAATCCTCGGCCTTAGGACCTCCCCTTAAATTTATGTGAACGCCGAAGCATCCCTCGATAGCCTTTTCCAATGAAGATGGGACTTCCACATCTCCTCTAACTAACTCGAAGGAATCCCCAAGTTTTGCTTTGGCTTTCTCGGGATTCCGTGCCAAGACACGAACGGCGTATCCATCCTTCTCCAATTGCCTTGCAACGGGCTCGCCAAGCATTCCGGTTGCACCCACAACGAGAATGAGTTGCTTCATAACTTTCTACCTCCTTGGTAATTGATGAACATTATTTGCCTAACAAGTTCTTATCCGACTCCCTGTTATCTTCACCTGTCGAATAATAACCGGAAAACCGTTATTCATTTTTGATGGTCTTGTAAAAAGTCGTCTCACCGGTGCAAACCGGTGTGCAATCACCCGGCCATAATCTTTTTATTTTCTCCAGATACCCTTTCCTCGTGGCATCGTCCACATAAGGAACCGCGCCAAAAAATGAGTGTTGAGTTATGTTGATTCCGCAAAATTCGAAAATACCAAAGTCCGAGGTCTTTTTAAGCGCATCAAACATGCCGCAGGCCTTGTAATATTCCGTGGGCTGCCCATGGGTATTAAAGATAACCCCTTTTTTTCCTGAAAGGAGTTTTTCGATGCCGTTGGCTCCTATGCTGAAGGCAAACCCTTGGGTGAATACCCGGTCGATATAACCTTTTATCATTGCAGGCATCCCGACCCACCATATTGGATAGATAAAGATTAAGGCATCTGCCCACCGGATATGGTCCTGTTCGGTTTTAATATCCTCCGGGATGCTGCCGGACATCAGCTTTTCAAAATCGCTTCCCTTGAGAACAGGCTCAAAGTTGAGGGCATACAGGTCGCGCACGACCACCTCACCTCCTTTTGCCGCGATGCTCTCCTTGACGGTCTCCAGAATGGCATGATTGAAGCTGGCTGGATTTGGGTGTGAATAGATAATCAGATGTTTCATGCTTTGAACTCCTTTCGTATTGAAATAACCCATAAGAGAATATGGATGAATCTCTCAAGGTATTAACTTTTAAATAAACTTGCCACATACCTCCTGAAATGCCGGATGCTTTCTTCAATCACCTTTGTATCCTGTTTCGCCTTTGATAGAATTAAAGCACCCTGAAATATTGCAAGAAAGTGTTCGGCCAGACTTTTCGTATCAACCCGTAACCGGGGGGCATATATCGCTTTGGCTTCATCAAGAATTTGTTTAAGCATATCGGCGAACATAGAAAATTTCTTATCGCAAAGAGTTCTTATCCCCGGATAAGTAGCGGAAAGCTCCTGAGAAAAGTTACCTATCAGGCAGCTCTTGGGTATTTGAGGATTTTTTGCAAAAGCCGCAAAAGAATCGAGAAATCCATGCATTTTCTTGAGCGGGTCTTTTATTGAATGGAAAGGCATTTCCTGAATCATCTGCATTTGAAGCTGCCAGAAATATTCAAGAGCGGCCTTTCCCAAATCCTCTTTGCTCCCGAAATAATGAAAGAAGCCACCCTTGGTAATGCCTGTCTTTTCGCAGATTTCATCTACAGTAACAGCGGTAAACCCCTTCGCAAGCATCAATTCCATCGCTGTTTGAAGCAATTGCTCTTTTGTCGAAAGAGTTTCTTTTGTGGCTTTCATAAATTAACCTACCTACCAGTTGGTATGTAATATAGCAAGAAGCGTATTTCGTGTCAACCCAAAAAATGCAGTTGCATTTTTTGGCAAACGCGATCTTTGGCCAAATACTGCGTCAAAGCCGGTTGTCCAAATACTCACATACTTAAAACAGTATGCTCCGTTTTGTCCAACCGGCTTTTCCTTGTCCCCTGATAGAAACTTTCAGGGGCAGGCTCTGCCTCAAATCTTGCGTTTGCACCCGAAAAATAAAAACCAAATACATTTTTCGTGTCAAGGGGAAATATTTCAAACGTTACATTTTCTTTTGCTTTTTTCGATGTTTTACGGTATTTATTACGAAAAGCTATTTATTCTGTTTGGGTTAGTTTTGGAGGCGGAAGGATGGGCGTAGCAACAAAAAAACTCGTATCCGATGAAATTGAGGCCTTAGTTCCATATCCGCCTGGCAAGCCTATGGAAGAGCTTGAGCGGGAGTTGGGCATAAAAAATTCCATCAAACTTGCATCCAATGAGAATCCCCTGGGGCCTTCGCCAAAGGCGGTGGAGGCGGTTGCAAAGGCGCTCAAAAATCTCAATCGCTATCCTGATGGCGGATGCTATTATCTCAAGGAAAAGCTGGCGCAGCGTCTCAAGGTGAAGCCGGAGAATCTCATTATCGGCAACGGTTCTAATGAAATTATTGAGCTTATCATCAGGACATTTTTGAGGCCGGGCGATGAGGCTGTCATGGGCAATCCATCGTTTGCGGTTTATCCGTTAGTTGTGCCTGCTGCAGGCGGAAAGAGCGTGCTTGTGCCTTTAAAAAACCTGACGCATGATTTGGATGCAATGTTTGACGCGATAACGGAAAAGACAAAATTGGTATTCATTGCAAACCCGAACAATCCCACAGGCACAATGAATACCAAGGCGCAGCTTAATAAATTTATTGGCAGACTGCGTGATGATGGCATAATTATTGTTCTGGATGAGGCGTATTACGAGTTTGTCACGGACAAAGATTTTCCCGATTCATTGGGTTATTTGAACAGCGGCAAGAATGTGGTGATACTCAGGACATTTTCCAAGATTTACGGTCTTGCAGGCTTGCGCGTGGGCTACGGTATTGCACCGGAGCGGCTCAATTTTTACATGAACAAGGTGCGGCAGCCCTTCAATGTTAACAGTCTTGCCCAGATTGCTGCAATGGCTGCCTTGGATGATGATGAGCATTTAAAAAAATCACAGCGGAATAACAGGGAAGGACTTACGTATCTATTTGGAGAGTTGAAGGCAATGGGTCTTGAGTGCGTGCCCACGCAGGCGAATTTCTTTCTCATCAAGGCGGGCAAAGGCAAAGAGGTTTATGACGCGCTTTTAAGACAGGGCGTGATTGTCCGACCAATGGTAAGCTACGGCCTCGGCGAATACATCAGGGTAACAGTCGGAACACCGGAAGAGAATAAGAGGTTTGTAGAAGCGCTTAAAAAGACCGTGAATCGTGACCGTGAACCGTGACCGTAAAAAAACCTTTAATGGACACGGGCAACGGACACGGATAACGGCTACATGGAGGTTCTTATGATTATTGTTTTAAAACCGGATGCGACAAAGGAGCAGATTGACCATATTACAGACAAGATAAAAGGCCTTGGTCTGTCCGTGCATATATCAAAGGGAAAGGAAAGGACTATCATGGGCATTATAGGCGATGAGTCGCTGTTGGAAGGCACTCCCCTGGAAGTCTTGCCAGGCGTAGAAAAGGTTATGCCCATATTAAAACCGTATAAGTTGGTCAGCAGAGAATTTAGAAAAGAGGATACGATAATAAACGTTCATGGAGTTAAAATCGGCGGTGAAGAGATACAGGTAATTGCCGGCCCATGCAGCATAGAGACAAGGGAGCTTTTATTTGATGCTGCGACAAAGGTGAAAAAAGCAGGGGCGAGACTCTTGCGGGGCGGCGCATTCAAGCCGAGGACATCTCCGTATGCGTTCCAGGGTCTTGGCGAGGAGGGGCTGAAATACCTTGCAGAGGCAAAGAAAAAGACAGGGATGCCTGTTGTGACAGAGCTTATGGATCCGAGGGATATTGATGTTATCTATCAACATACCGACATAATCCAGATAGGCGCAAGAAATATGCAGAATTTCAGACTCCTGACAGAAGTGGGTAAAACGGATAAGCCTGTGCTTCTGAAAAGGGGTTTGTCCGCTACAATAAAGGAGTTTCTGATGTCCGCAGAGTATATTGCGGCAGAGGGTAATCACAAGATAATACTTTGTGAAAGGGGCATAAGGACATTTGAGACAGCGGTTAGGAACACCCTTGATTTGAGCGCAGTGCCTGTGCTTAAAGAGGAGACGCATCTCCCTGTTATTATAGACCCGAGCCATGCAGTCGGGAGATGGGATTTAGTGGCGCCTCTTGCCAAGGCTGCTATTGCCGTAGGCGCTGACGGCCTTATGATAGAAGTGCATTCTGACCCTGAAAATGCCCTTTGTGATGGTGCGCAGTCTTTAAAACCGGATAAGTTTGCAGCCTTGATGAAGGAGCTTAGGAAGATAGCAGAGGCAGTTGGAAGGACGATGTAAATGAAGAAGTCAGAAGTCAGAAGTCAGGAGTCAGGAGAGATACATTTTAGAAAAGTTGCCATAATCGGTGTTGGTCTTATCGGCGGCTCTCTTGCAATTATTTTGAGAGAAAAGGGGATTGCAAAAAATATTGTCGGCATCGGCAGGAGGCTCAAAAATCTTGAGACTGCAAAAAAACTCGGCGTTGTCGATTCATATACGCAGGATGCAAGGGAAGGCGTAAAAGATGCAGACCTTGTTGTGGTTGCCATACCTGTTGCAAGCATTGCAGAGGTTATAAAAGAGGCGCTGCCTTATCTCAAAAAAGGCGCAATAGTCACGGATGCCGGAAGCGTCAAGAAAAACATTGTCGATGAAATAGAAAAAATCCTTCCTGATACAATCCACTTTGTGGGCGGACACCCGATAGCAGGCACTGAAAATGCCGGTGTAGAGGCGGCATTCCCCGCGTTATTTCAAAACAGAAAATTTATTATTACCCCGACAAAAAAAACGAACAAGGCCGCGCTTCAAAAGATAAAGAAGATATGGGAGATCGCAGGCTCTGAAGTAATCGTCATGGGTGCAGATAAACACGACAAGATACTTGCCGCTGTGAGCCACCTGCCCCATGTTGTTGCCTACGGCCTTGTAAACACGGTAAGCGGTATAAATGATTTCAATGAAAGCATTATAAAATATTCAGCAGGCGGTTTTAAGGATTTTACCCGCATTGCCTCAAGCCCGCCTGAGATGTGGCGGGACATCTGCCTTTTAAATAAAGATGCCATCCTTGATGTTATCAGGAGATTTCAGAAGACGCTTAAAGGACTGGAGGAGATGATAAAAGATAGCGATGGAGAGGGGCTTCAAAAGGAATTTGAAAAGGCAAAAGCAGTAAGGGATGGTTTGAAGGAGAGCAAACTTATTTGATGGCTGGTGATAAATTTTAGCTATATGATAAAGAAAATGGAATTTTACAAATTATTAAACGAAGGGTTATTTAAGATATATCATGACGGGATTAATCATGTCATTGTTGTTGAAATAAAGGCTGATGGCGATGATTCTTATGAAAACAAGGCAAAATTGAGATGGACGAGGCAGCATTTTTCGGACCTCAATAATGAATTAAAAAAAGTAGGGATTAAACAGAAATATATCTTTCACTTCATGAGTCCTAATAGTTATTCTGAGTTTTTTGAATATTTAAAAGACGGAAGGTTGATAAAGGGGGCATTCAGGAGTGATTTGGAGGATAAATTGGAAGCAAATGGGAAAGATTAAAGAAAATAGGGACAGGCATTTTTCTTCTGTCTTGCAAAAGGGAAAAGCCACAGGCACATTATCCGGCAGGCAGAGCGAAAGACATATAATAATGGATGCAATGGATGCAATAAAGTGTATTTTTATGCTAAAATGAGCGAAACTAAACCTTTTGGAGGCAGATATGAAAACAGCAAAACTGAGCATAGACATATCAGAGGATGTATATTCCACACTTGAGATAGAAGGATACACCAAGGCAAAGCTTGAAAAAAGTGCAAGACTGACCCTCGCAATAAGTCTTTTTTCTGATGGCGTTCTTTCTTTTAGCAAGGCAGCAGAGCTTGCTGGCGTGAACAAATGGAAATTCATGGATATTTTAAGAGAAAAGAAGATAACATTTTATGAGCCCACTGAAGAAGAAATATTAGATGAATACAAACTAATAGGCAAAGTAGCTGAGGAAGTAAAGAGTGAAGGTCGTAAGTAACTCCTCCCCTTTAATTGTACTTACCAAAATCAACCGCATAGACCTTTTAAAACATCTATTCACTTCTATTTATATTTCTGAGGAGGTTTACAGAGAAGTTTATGAGATTAAGAAAGAACATTGTCCAAAATGGATAAGGATTGCAAAAGTTAAAGACCGCATGGCCGTTGATGCCTTAGATGCTGTAGTTGATAAAGGCGAGGCAGAGACAATAATCCTTGCAAAAGAGATGAATATAAAACAGGTTTTAATGGACGATAAGAAAGGGGTAAATCTTGCCAAGAAAATGGGGCTTGAACCGCTTAGAGCCACTACTATTATAGGAATCGCATACAAAAATGGTCTATTGGCTGATATACGGAAGGAACTTTTAAATCTCAGAGAAAAAGGCTACTGGATTACTGATTATTATATTGAGGAGATAATAAAACGCTTCAAAGAACACTGACCTGATAAAATTAGGACACATTTTTTGGGTAGGGCTATTTTTTGATATTGTGGAGAATAAAAGTAAAATTGAAGGGGTCAGAGGGTCTGGTCTACACCCATGACAATGTTTACTTCAAGGGGAATATGAAATTGTCACAGGTATTTTTCTTCATGTCTTGCAAAAGGGAAAAGCCACAGGCACATTATCCGGCAGGCAGAGTGAAAGACATATAATAATGGATTCAATGAAGTGCAATCTTTCCTCCCCTTCGTCGCTCAAATCCTCGCCGCAAAACAAAAAGACCTCAATGCTGACACTAGGCGCTTGAACGCAAGATTGACCAGATGGTTTACGAATTGTATGATTGACCGATAGCCCACACTCAGCCAGCCTTTGAGAATACACTTTGAAAATAAATCTGAGAATAAATTTCTGTTGTAATGTTTTTTAATTTATGACACTATATTTATCCAAAAATTCATGCAGATAGCTTTTAAGACAAGGGGGATGTAATAGTAATGAAACAATCTATTTATAAAAACCTGGCAATGTGGCTTATCATAATAGCTACCATGGTGCTTCTTTATAATATGTTCAGTCATACTCAGCCGTCTCAGGACAAGGTTGTGTTCAGTGATTTTATACAGTCTGTGGAGAATGGGAATGTTGCAGAGGTTACCATACAGGGTAATGATATATGGGGAAAGTTTAAAGATGGCAAGGAGTTCAAGACCTTTGCACCTGATGACCCTGAACTTGTAAAGACGTTAAGAAGCAGGGGGGTAAAGATATCGGCAAAACCAGCAGAACAGTCGCAATGGTGGGCTGTGCTTATATCGTGGTTCCCCATGCTTCTTCTCATAGGCGTTTGGGTATTTTTCATGAGGCAGATGCAGGTTGGCGGCGGCAAGGCAATGGCCTTTGGAAAGAGCAAGGCAAGGCTTTTGACAGAAAATCAGCAGAAGATAACCTTTAAAGAT
>JACRLT010000032.1 GCA_016235185.1 Candidatus Omnitrophota bacterium | reverse complement strand
GTGCGCTATATTACCTACGAACCTTTTTTCCAAACGTAATCTTTGGGATTGGCTTAATGCGCCATTCCATGAAAAAAGCGATAAATCCGTTAACCAACACCAACTTTTGCTATCTTTTGGCTAATTTGGACAGCTATGATATCAGATGAAAAAAGATACTCGGGATATTTGTTTTAAGGGAGAGCGGGTGGGTATCATCAGCCTCGGATGCAGTCGTAATACTGTTGATTCCGAGAAGATCCTCTCGGAGGCCAGGGCTAAGGGGGCCCGCATATGCGCTTATGAAAAAGCGTCTACGGTTTTAGTGAATACGTGCGCTTTTACTCAAGATGCCAAGCAGGAATCAATCGGAGTTATCCTTGACCTCATTGAGCAGAAAAAGATGGGGCACATTAAAAAAATCGTTGTTTATGGATGCCTGTCGGAGCGTTATCCGCAGGAGTTGAGGCAAAATTTAAAAGAAGTCGATACCTTTGTCGGTATCGCGGATTTTAAAAAAGATTTTGATCCATCTTTGCGCCTGACGCCGCGGCACTTGGCTTATTTAAAGATATCGGAAGGCTGCGCTAACTTCTGCAGTTATTGCGCTATCCCGAAGATAAAAGGGAAATTGGTAAGCAGGCCGAAGAGATCTATCCTGGAAGAAGTAAAGCGCCTGGAATCTAATGGCGTCCGCGAGCTTGTTATTATAGGCCAGGACATTACGCTCTACGGCCTTGATAGATCTTCGAAGCCGGAGCTTGTGTCACTTTTGGAGAGTATTTTGAAGGTCACGCGCATACCCTGGGTGAGGCTTCTTTATCTTCATCCTAAAAGGGTGACGGATGAGCTTCTGGACCTTATGGCCGGGGAAAAAAGGATCGCCAGTTACGTTGATATGCCGTTGCAGCATATCAATGACAGGATCTTGAAGTTGATGAACAGAGGGATCACCCGCAAAGAGATCCTTTCTGTAGTAAAAAAAATCAGGATGCGCCTGCCCGAGGCGGCTTTACGCACAACTTTTATTGTAGGGTTTCCATCGGAAACAGAGGAAGAATTCAACGAGCTTTGTGATTTTGCGCAAGAAATAAAGTTTGATAAACTTGGGGCCTTTGCGTATTCGCGAGAGGAAGGGACAAAGGCGTACGATTTGAAGAAACAGATTAGAGAAATTACTAAGAAGCGCCGCCAAGATACTTTAATGTCTGCGCAGAGAGAGATCTCGGAAGGATCGTTGGAGAGAAAACGCGGTCAGAAGATAGATGTTATAGTCGACGAAGATCTAACAAAGGCTGAAGGCGTGTATCTGGGGCGCACGGCGTGCGACGCGCCCGAAGTAGATGGCGTGGTTTTCCTTCATTCAAAGAAAAAACTTGCGCTGGGAGATATAATAACGGCTAAGATAAGTGACAGTTATGAGTATGATCTTGTGGGAGAGGTTGCGGGATGAATTTATCCAATAAGCTAACGCTGGCGCGCATAGGTATGACTTTTGTGCTGATGGGGTTTCTTTTTCAGCCGGGCCTTTTGGCTAAGTCGATCGCTTTTCTACTCTTTGTTTTAGCGTGTGTGACGGATTTCCTAGACGGTTGGTTTGCCAGAAACCGCGGCCAGATAACTGATTTCGGCAAGATCATGGATCCGGTTGCAGATAAGATCCTTGTCTTGGGCGTCTTTTTATCCTTTGTCCAGCTACAGCTTATCCCGGCCTGGATGGTGATCGTGATCATCATTAGAGAATTTCTTATTACGGGTTTTCGGCTTTTTGTGGCCCGCCGCGGTGCTGTGTTAGCCGCAGAGAACGCCGGTAAACACAAGACGGTATCGCAGATGGCCACCATATTTTTTATACTCATTTTTATAATTTTGCGGGAGTCAGCGGTGTACTTTTCATTTTGGAGCCTGGAGTTCCAATACGGTTTCCAGGCCATGGTTTTGATTTTGATGTCTATCGCCGTCATCTTGACCGTAACGTCCGGTTTTTCTTTCTTTTGGCATAACAGGAAATTGATCCGGAGCCTGTAGATGGACCGTTTGGCAAAACTCCTGGCAACTTTTTTTTATATCGGCGAATGTCCGATAGCTCCTGGGACTGCCGGAAGCCTTGCTGGGCTCTTGCTTTATGTCGGCGTTTCGGCTTCGCTCGGATTGACGCTTGTTGTCTTTTCGGCACTTCTCGTTATTGGTTTTTTTTCTGCGGGCCGAGCTGAAAGGATCTTTGGGAAAAAAGATCCGCAGAATATCGTGATCGATGAGGTATGCGGGATATTTTTGGCTTTTTTCAATGTGCCTCTTACATGGACGTATCTTGCGGCGGGTTTCTTGCTTTTCAGAGTTTTGGATATTGCCAAGCCTTTTCCTGTTAGGCGCTTAGAGAAGCTGCCCGGGAGTTTTGGCGTTATGGCAGATGATCTTATGTGCGGCCTTTGCACCAATCTTATTTTGCGTATTTTATTTATATTCCATTTGCTAAAAGTTTAGGTTGCGCCTTGAGTTTATTTTGTATAGAATAAGGTTTCAAGAATGAATAATAACCTATCCCTCGTCTTAGCGTCTCAAAATTCACTGCGATAATTTTGAGGCAGACTTCGGGATTAATTTTGTGATGTAGGGTCTGGATAGGGCAAAATTAAGGAGAACACATGGTTGAGCGTAGAACTGAAGTCAGGCAAGAATCCCTGGATATGATCTATAATTTTATCCGTCGAGGCATCAAGGAACGGGCAACGGACGTCCACTGGGAACCGTCAGGTAGCATTGGAAAAGAGGATGTTGTGGTGCGCTTTAGGATAGACGGCATCCTAAAGGATGTCGATCGTATTTCCGAGCTAAAAACCAATATCACCTCTGTTGTCAATGCCATCAAGATCATGTCCAATATGGACCCTACCAAGAGGCGCAATGAACAGGACGGCCGCTTCACGTTTATGCATGAGAATACAGAATATGATGTCCGCGTAGCCTCAATGCCTACGATCTTGGGGGAGAAGATCGTTATGAGGCTCATGGATCGCAATAGATATTGTATGAATTTGGTTGATCTTGGTATGTCTAAAGATATCCTGCAGCTTCTGGATTCCATGATCTATAGACCTGAAGGCTTTGTTGTTATCGCCGGGCCTACGGGTTCCGGAAAAACAACTACGCTCTATTCCATCTTGCAGCATATTTATAGCAGGGAAAAAAATATATGCACCATCGAAGACCCTGTTGAAGTGCGTTTTCCGGGCATTAACCAGATCCCTGTTGAACACGAGTTTGGCATGACGTTTGTCACGGGCTTGAGGGCAATTATGAGACAAGACCCGAATATTATTGCCGTAGGTGAAATTAGAGATGCAGAAACTGTGCGAACCGCCCTCCAGGCGGCCCTGGCAGGCTCAATGGTTTTCTCAACGCTCCATGCTAGAGATGCCGTCAATACTATTGTCAGGCTCCTGGATATGGGCATCGAGCCTTTCTTTATAGCTACTGCTCTTACTGGCGTTGTTTCCCAGCGCCTTGTCAGGGTAGTCTGTAAAGTCTGCCGCGGCAAAGGGTGTATTCAATGTACCAATACGGGCTTTAAAAAACGAACAGGCTTATTTGAAGTTCTCAAGATCAGTGATATAATGAGGCAGCTTATTTTGAATCACGCCCCAGCGGATGAATTGAGGGCCGTGGCTATTGAGCAGGGTATGATACCATTCTCAAGATCCATAGAACCTCTTATTTCGCAAGGGTTGACAACACAGGAAGAGGTCGATAGGATCCTGGCCTTACAGTAATTTTAAAAACCTGTTGCTAAACAGAAAAAGAGTTTGACGATGAGAGTTCCAAGAAAATTAGGAGAATTGCTTGTTGAGAACGGGATATTGACGGAGAGCCAGCTTTTGGAAGCCCTGCAGGCGCAGAAAAGAGAGCGGAAACTTTTGGGCGAGATCATTGTAGAGCTTGGGTATGCGACAAAAGAAAAATTAGACGGTGCGCTGGCACGGCAGTACGGATCCAAACTCGGCGAGATCCTGATCGCTAAGGGGCTTATCGGATTTGAACAATTGCAACAAGCTCTGGATGACCAGAAGAATTCTCCCAAGTCCCTGGGAGAGATCTTGATAGATAAAGGATTTGTTTCTGAAGCAGACCTTATGGATGGGTTATCCAAACAATACAATATGCCTTATGTAAAGCTCGCTGATTATGATATCAATCCCGAGGCCATCGCCAAAGTACCGCTTGACGCTTTAAAAAAATATTGCGTTTTTCCAATCAATATAGAGGATAGCATGCTTGTGGTTGCTACCGCTAATCCCGAAGATTTTATAGCTGAATCAGATCTTAGGTTTTTATCCGGATTGTATATCAAGTTTGTCCTCGCCTCGAAGTCCGAATTACTCTCTTATCTAGACTAAACAAATTATTGTCTGCACCGCTTCATCCCTGTTGCAAACAAAGTTTTTTGCCGTCCACTTCGGTTTATGTCTCGTCCGTAACGCGGACATTCCCTCGATAGGTAAATAAAAGAACCTTATATTATGCTTCGGTCAGGTCCGCAACGGACTCGCCATAATCCCTCGTGGACATTTGCCAAAAAACTTTTGATTGTTTGCTTTACAGGGATGAAGCGGTGCAGGAATTGTGTTCTATCATTATTTGAACTTTACCTGGTGGACTATGGAGTAGGTCGGGCCTTTGGGGTTCAGCTTACTTTCAAAGAGGGTGATGTTGTCGATAAGAAACTCCTGTTTTTTGAATTCCTGGTTGACTTCTTTTATCTTTTCGATGAGGGCGATCTGGTTGCGTGGCGATCGTACGCGGGCCAATGTAGCATGAGCCCGGAATTCCCTGTCTTCTTTTTCAAACCTGATGTTTTTAAGTGCGTCATCTAACCTGGCCGCAATACCTTCTAGGGTATTATTTTTATCGTCCAGGCCGGCCCATACCACCCGCACAGAATGTTGGGACGGAAAGCACCCCAAGCCGGAGAGTGTCACCTCAAATCTTTTAAATTGGCCAAAAAGTTTATCTAGAGTTTTGGCGAGGCTCTCGGTTATATCCATAGGGACGCTGCCTAAGAATTTCAGCGTAAGGTGGATATTCTGCGGTTCGACCCATTTGGCGTCCGAGCCGCTTTTTTGCAATTTTTTCTGGCAGGTGTTTAGGATATCTCTGATGGGGGGAGGCAATTGGACGGCGACAAAGAGTCTTTTGTTTTCTACGTCAGGCATTCTTTGAGCAACTGGAGCGCTGCGTCTTTGGCGCAGGTTTTAATTTTCAGCCGTGTGCCCGAGAATTTAAATTTTTTAAAATACTCGCGGTGGCCTATGGCTATGGCGATAAAAACCGTTCCTACAGGTTTGGAAGCGCTGCCGCCGCCCGGCCCTGCGATGCCGGTTATGCCGATGCCGATATTTGTTTTTGCCAGATGTCGGACATTATTGGCCAATTTCAGCGCCGTCTCTTTAGAGACAGCGCCATGCTGTTTTAGGGTTAGAGCAGGTATTTTTAAAAGTTTGATCTTGGTTTTATCAGAATAGGCGACAACGCCGCAGACGAAGTATTTTGAGCTGCCCGGGATATTGGTGAGGCTGTGTGATACGAGGCCGCCTGTACAGGATTCGGCCACGCTTAATGTTAGATGCCTGTTTGATAGGATCCTGGCTATTATTTGCTCGATCATATGTCACATTATACTTGTAAACAATACGCTTGACAAATATTAAGTGGATTGTTATATTAAAACCTGATCTTCGGGATAGCCCGCCACTAAAGCATTGGCGGGCAAGCCCGCCACTAAAGCATTGGCGGGCAAGGGTGAAAGCCCCAGCTGGCAGTGAAAGCCTGCGAGTCCCCACTGATTCGTTTTGCATTCGCAAAAGCGAATCAAAACGGTGGGGGCAGATCAAGTGCAAACCTTGAGCCAATAGTCATAGCCTAGACGAGAGAAGGTCAAAAGACAATTTTCTTTTGTTTTTTATATCCCGAAGCTTTATAGCTTTGGGATTTTTTTTCGGCCGAAAGCCGAACACCCGCGCAATTCCTTGTAAGCGCGGGGTGTGGAGAAAACAACTCATGAATTTCAATTCTATCGAAGATGTCCTGAAAGATTTCAAACAGGGCAAGATGGTTATTGTCGTAGATGACGAAGACCGCGAGAATGAGGGCGACCTTGTTATGGCTGCGGGCTTTATTACCTCCGAACAAATAAATTTTATGGCCAAATATGGCCGTGGCCTTATTTGTGTGCCAATGGAAGAAGACAGGCTTGATGCACTTAACATCTATCCTATGGTCAGCCCATTTACAAAGGATGACTCGCAGGATGACCCTTATGCAACAGCGTGGATGATATCCGTTGATGCAAAGGAAGGGGTGACAACAGGCATATCCGCTTTTGACAGGGCCAGGACAATAGCAAAACTGATTTTACCCGGGGCGTTACCGCAAGATTTTAGCCGTCCCGGGCATGTATTTCCTTTGCGGGCCCGCAGTGGAGGGGTTTTGGTGCGGGCAGGACATACCGAGGCCTCGGTGGACCTGGCAAAGCTGGCTGGGTTATATCCGGCTGGCGTTATCTGCGAGATCATGAATGAAGACGGAAGCATGAGCCGTATGCCTCAATTGGTCGAATTCGCGAAAAAACACAAATTAAAGATCTGTTCCATCGAAGCCCTTATTGAATACAGGCGTAGGACCGAGGTGTTGGTTAAAAAAGTCGTTGCTACCCGTTTGCCTACGGAGTTCGGAGTATTCCAGATGTTTTTGTATGAGTCTATTCTGGATGCATCCCAACACGTTGCGTTGTGTATGGGCCTGGAAAAGGGTGCTGAAGTCGGTGAGCCTGTTTTGGTCAGGGTACATTCGGAATGCTTGACCGGCGACGTTTTTGGGTCGCTTCGCTGTGATTGCGGGTCGCAATTAAAAAAGGCCATGGAACTTATCGCCAAAAAGAAGAGAGGCGTGGTCCTATATATGAAGCAGGAGGGCAGAGGTATTGGGTTGCTCAATAAGCTTAAAGCTTACTCTCTCCAGGACCAAGGGCTTGATACCGTTGAAGCCAATGAGGCCTTGGGGTTCCCTGCGGATCTAAGGGATTACGGCATCGGCGCACAGATCCTTGCTGATCTGGGCATAGCTAAGATCGATCTATTGACCAATAATCCCCGTAAGATAGTGGGTTTGGAGGGCTATGGGCTTCATATAGTCGAACGTATCCCTTTGCAAATCCCTAAAACCGAGGACAACGTAAGATATCTAAAGACAAAAAAAGAAAAATTAGGGCACATGTTGGAATAAAGACTCCTTGCTTAAACACCCCCACCGTTTTGTTTCGCTTTGCGAAAGCAAAACGAAACAGTGGGGGTAAGCTTCGGAGTTGATTTTGTAAAGTAAAAATACCTATAATATGCAAAATCAAGGAGGAGACATGGTTAAAGTAAACGAAGGCAGTATGATCATCAAAGGCAAGCGTTTTTCGGTTGTGATTTCGCGCTTCAATGACATGGTGACGAAATCTTTGTTGGATGGTTGTTGCGATACCTTAAAAAGACATGGCGTAAAAGACGCGGATATTGAAGTCACCTGGGTGCCGGGATCTTTTGAAATGCCGACAGTGGCTTTAAAATTGGCAAGGAACAAAAAATTCGATGCTGTTATATGTTTGGGCGCTGTGATCAGGGGAGATACTCCCCATTTTGACTTTATCGCTAGCGAAGCCGCCAAGGGTGTGGCATCGGTTTCCATGCAGACAGGGTTGCCTGTCATATTCGGAGTGATAACGGCAGATACCATGGAGCAGGCGATCGAACGCGCAGGCATCAAGGGCGGGAACAAAGGCAGGGATGCGGCTCTAAACGCCATTGAAATGGTGAATTTGTTTGATATAATCTAAATGAGGCCGTAACTTACGGAGTTAAAAACGACATAAGTTATCTGGCCGAATTTATCCCCCGA
Source organism: Candidatus Omnitrophota bacterium (assembly GCA_016235185.1). Lineage (GTDB taxonomy): Bacteria > Omnitrophota > Gorgyraeia > Velamenicoccales > Velamenicoccaceae > UBA9636. The sequence continues at coordinate 7,094 of JACRLT010000032.1, read as the reverse complement.
AGCCAAAGACGATAAGACTTTGGCGTAGTGGGGATAAGTCGTAATTTGAACTTATTTTATGCGAAAGCGAACTAAGGCTAGAGAACTGGCGCTACAGCTTCTTTATCAGTCGGATGTCAGCAATGTTGATGTCTCGGACCTGATAGACACTTTTTTCAACATGGAGGCCAATGCTAATGAGGAGCGCTCGGTCCGTGATTTTGCCGTTAATCTCGCCAGGAATGTGCGAAAGAATTTACTTTCGTTAGACGCCGAAATTACAAAATTTGCCACCAATTGGCAGCTTGACCGCATGGCAATGGTCGACAGGAATATCCTGCGCATGGCAAGTTTTGAACTGCTCTTTTGTGATGATATCCCGCCAAAGGTCGCTATTAACGAAGCCGTGGAACTTGCAAAAAAGTACGGCGACCTTGAATCGGGAAAATTCGTCAACGGCATCCTGGACAAGATCAATAAGACCAAAAACTCCGCCGCGTAGATCCCGCCCTGGGCGGGATTCCATTGGATAATTACATTAATGAACTCAAAATTCGCCGATCTTCACGTCCATAGTAATTTTTCCGACGGTACATTTTCTCCTTCGAAAATCGTAAGTGAGGCCAGGCGCGTCACCCTGGATTGCATTTCTATTACCGACCACGACACCGCCGATTGTATAGATCCTGCCATTATGGAGGCCGGCACTAATTTGGAGGTCCTGCCGGGAGTTGAATTGACGGCGGAATATTCCGGCCAGGAAATACACATCTTAGGTTATCTTATCGATCATCACGATAAAACTTTTTTAAAAATGCTTGAGCGTATGCGCGAGGCCAGGGTCGCGCGTATTTACGGCATCTGCGAAAAATTAAAAAAACTTGGCTTTGCTGTTGAACCCAAGGATATTTTCGATCTGGCTGGCAAAGGAAGCGTGGGGCGTCTGCATGTGGCGCGGGCCTTGCTTGGGAAAGGCCATGTTTTTTCCATACAGGAGGCTTTTTATCGTTTTATAGGAGATAAGGGGCCTGCTTATGTTGGAAAGTTCAGGATGACCCCGAAAGAGGCTATCGACTGGATCCTTAAGGTCAAAGGAATACCGGTATTGGCTCATCCTTATACATTGACCTATAAGATACTTATCGCTGATCTGGTCAAAGACGGGTTGATGGGGATCGAGGCGTATTACACGGAACACTCTGATTCGCAGACGCAAGAGTATATCAAGATAGCGCAGAAACACGGCCTCTTGATCACCGGAGGTTCGGATTGCCATGGTGAGGCTAAAGAACAGGTGTCTATGGGCAGGGTCAGGCTCCCGTACGAATATGTTGAGAAGCTAAAAGAAGCTAAATGCAGGCTAAAATAAATTCTTATATGTATCAGGCCCTACAGTTGGCTGTTAAGGCCAAGGGTAAGACTTTGCCTAATCCTCTTGTCGGGGCCGTGGTAGTAAAAAACGGAAAAATAATAGGCAGAGGGTTCCATGAAAAGGCCGGAGGGCCGCATGCCGAGATCCGCGCTTTAAAAGAGGCCGGCGAGCTATCCCGCGGAGCAACTTTATTCTGCACGTTCGAACCCTGCGCTCATTTTGGGCGCACAGGCCCTTGCGTCTATGAGATCATAAGATCCGGGATAAAAGAGGTTTATATCGGTATGGTCGACCCGAATCCTCTGACAAAAGGCAAGGGGATAAAATTTTTGCTCAAGCATGGCGTGCGCGTCAAGGCGGGCTTTTTGGCAAAAGAGATCGCCGTAGTAAATAGGCCTTTTGTTAAAGCGATGACAAAGGGGCTGCCGCTTGTCACGGTAAAAATCGCCGAATCCCTGGATGGGAAAATAGCTACGCGAAGCGGCGAATCCAAATGGATAACAAGCGCTGCCTCGAGGCGTTATGCGCATGACTGCAGGCGTTTTTTTGACGCGATCATGGTCGGGATCCAGACGGTTTTAAAAGATGACCCGGGCTTAGAGCCTCCGGTCGGCTCAAAGGGGCACAGGTTGACAAAAATTATTGTAGATTCCGGGCTTAAAATCTCTCTGACAGCGCGTCTGCTAAAAACAAAACAGCCGGTTATTGTTGCCGCTGTAAAAAAGAACAAGGCAAAAGATGAAAAATTGCGCCGAATGGGCGTTGAAGTGATCTACACAAGGCCTAAAAATTCGAGGGTCGACTTGAAGCAGGTTTTAAAAAGCCTTAATGAGAAAGAGATGAGGAATGTCCTTGTGGAGGGCGGCTCGGAATTGGTAGGTTCTTTTCTGGATGAGCGTTTGGCGGATAGGGCGTGTATTTTTATTTCTCCGACGTTGATCGGCGGCAGAGAAGCTCTTTCTTCAGTAGGCGGCAAAGGCGCGCTTTCTTTGAGTTCAGCCGCCAAGCTAAAAAATATTCAAATGAAAAAATTCGGCGATGACATCTTCATTGAGGGAGACCTAAGGTATAGCTAATTATGTTCACAGGCATTGTTGAAGAGATCGCAAGGGTGACTTTGATGCGCAAGCAAGGCGGATTATTGCGCCTGTCAATAGAAGCGGATAAAGCCTGCGAAGGCACAAATATAGGCGACAGTATCTCTGTCAGCGGAGTCTGTCTGACTGTGGTGGCGATAAAGGGCAGGGAGTTATCGTTTGATGTTATGCCGGAGACGGTGAATCTCACTACATTAAAAAACTTAACTTTTGGCGAAAAGGTTAATTTGGAGCGGGCGCTTGTAGCCGGGAACCGCATCGGCGGCCACTTTGTCACCGGCCACATAGATTGTACCGGCATTATCCGTTCAAAAAAAATGAGCCGAGGGAGTCTGGGGTTTGAGATAGGGGTGCCGGCAAAATTTTTTAAGTATTGTATACCCAAGGGTTCAGTGGCTGTGGACGGGATCAGCCTGACCATTGCTTATGTAAAGCGTGGGTCTTTTTCTGTCTGTATTATCCCCCATACCGCAAAAGCAACAATCCTGGGTTTTAAACATTCCGCAGACAAGGTAAACGTAGAATTCGACATGCTCGCTAAAAAGCTATAGCCCCCCTATTATATTGATAATCCTTTAACTTTCTGATATGCTAACAATTATGAAATTAGAAGAGAAAAACAGAAGTCGAACATTGCGCTGTCAAGGATATTCAATAAAGCAAATTGCTGAAACTCTAAAGGTTGCAAAGGGTTCTGTGAGCTCATGGGTAAGGGATATAAAGATTCCTGAAACCTTAATAGCAAATATAGAAAATAGAAAGAGGCTGGGACGTGAGCACAGCCGTGTAGCCCGGCTTTCAAATATTGCAAGAAGAAATTGTGAAGTTGACGCTAAATGTAGGGAAGAAATACTGCCGTTATCTGAAAGAGATTTATGGATCGCTGGTATTATGCTTTACGCTGGAGAAGGGTACAAAAGCGCGAGAGTCTCTGGACAGCGGATTGAATTAGCGAACTCTGACCCGGACATTTTACGCGTCTTTGTTAACTTTCTTGAAAAGGTTTGTTTGGCATGTAAGCAAAAGATTAAGATCAGGTTGATGTTGTACGAAGATATCAACACAGAAGAAGCAAAAAGATATTGGTCCGAACAATTGGATATCCCGCAGGACCAATTTTGCAGACCATTTATTAAGCAAAGTTATAAAAATATTCCTTTTCGTCATCTAAGGCGATCAAAATATGGCACTGTGCATATAATCCTGTGTGATGTTGTTGTCTATAGAAAAATAATAGGTTGGATGAAGGCTGTATACGAATTCAATAAATTAGATTTTACGAATCTTGATCGGGGAGTGGCTCAGTTTGGCTAGAGCGCTTGCTTCGGGAGCAAGAGGTCGGCGGTTCAAGTCCGCCCTCCCCGACCAAAGTTATCCACGTCTGCAGGATGTTCTTTTGGAACATTCCCATTAATCCGCAAAAAATCATGATTTTTTAATAAAGTGTAGTTTTATGACTAAACAAGAGGCCAAACAACAGATTCAAAAGCTCGTTGAGAAATACCAGCAAGTAGCTGAAGTGGGATTGGTAAAATCCTACAACGAGGCCCAAACCCGCAACGAGTTTATCGAGCCGCTTTTTGAATTTCTCGGCTGGGACATGAGAAACCTAACGACTGATAATGAAGTAACGACCGAAGAAAATGTCTCTGGCGGCAGGGTTGACTTGGCTTTCCGCTTCAATGGCATTCCAGCGTTATTTTTGGAAGCCAAAGCAATGAAGGTCAATTTGGACGAATGGAAATGGGCCCAACAAGCAATCAATTACAGCTGGAACAAAAGCGTTACTTGGGCGATTTTAACGGATTTTGAAAGCATTAAAATTTTCAATGCCGAGATTCCGCCAAAAAGTATTTCGCAAAATCTTTTTATTGAGCTTAATGCCAAAGATTTTATAAATCGATTTGACCAACTCTGGCTTTTATCAAAAGAAAGTTTTGAACAAAAACTACTGGACAAGGAAGCCCAAAAATGGGGCAAGCTCACTTTAAGAAAACAAGTCGGCGAAAAACTTTTTGAAGATTTGATGTCTTGGCGGATTTTGCTCACAAAGGATTTCAAAAAGCGAAATAATTTAACCGATGAAGAATTAGACGAGGGCGTTCAAAGGATCCTTGATCGCCTTATCTTTATTCGCACTGCCGAAGACAGAAAAATCGAGCCGAATGTTTTACTTGGTATTTCAAGAGGCGGGAAAGCTAACGCATACAAACAGGTGGCAAAAGTTTTTCGTGATTTTGATGACGGCTTCAATTCAAAACTTTTCGCTCCGCATTATTGCGAGGAATGGAAAGCAAGCGACAAAACAATTGCCGAAGTTATAAAAGGGCTTTATGAAACAAAAGATGGCTACCGCTATGACTTTTCAGTTATTTCTTCCGATGTTTTGGGCGGTATATACGAGCAGTATTTGTGTTATGTGCAGGGCCGCAAAAGCGAGAAAAAGCGGAAATCTAAACGGAAGTCGCAAGGAATTTATTACACTCCGAAATACATCGTTGAGTTTATCGTTAGAGAAACTTTGGGCGAGGTGTTGAAGAGAACCAAGCCAAGGGAAATTCCAAAAATCAAAGTTCTTGATCCTGCATGCGGTTCAGGCTCTTTTTTGATAGCCGCTTACGATAAAATTTTTGGGACAATTGTTGAGCAAAATCCGCAAATTTCGCTTTTCACCAAGTTCGATATCTTAAAGGACAACATTTTTGGCGTTGATCTTGACGCGCAAGCGGTGGAAATCGCCCAGCTTAATCTTTTGTTAAAGGTTTTGTCGCAAAAAACGAAACTGCCAACGCTTCAACATAATATTAGCTCTGGCAATTCGCTTGTTTCAGGAAACGCCGAAAAACTGGAAAAATATTTTGGCTCTGATTTCCGCGAGCAAAAGCCATTTGATTTTGAAGATGAATTCAAGGATGTTTTTAGTCAGGGCGGTTTTGATGTGATTATAGGCAATCCGCCGTATGTGGTTTTGAAGAGCGATAACAGATCACTTTCATATTTCAGAAAAACCTATAAGGTCACTCATGGTGGGAAAGTAAATCTGTACAAATTATTCATTGAAAGGGCCTTGATGTTATTAAAACCAAGTGGCTATCTTGGTTTTATTTGTCCCAGTAATTATCTTTCTAGTGCCGATAGTATTGAATTGCGAAGGTTGTTGTTGGATCATACCACCGTAAACAACATTGTAGAGTATTCTGAAAAAGACAGGGTGTTTAAGGATGTCACTCAGGCTGTAACGACAATCATTGTTCAAAAAAAGAAAAGTATCGGTAATATAGTCTATATAAAAACAACGAAACACGGCATTCATAAAATAGCCCAGAGAGAGTTCTCGAAAAATAAAAATCTTGAGTTTATTCCACTGGATATTGTTATTAGTAAAATGTTGCATAATTTCTCTGTTTTAGGAGATGTAGTTGATGGTTTTCAAGGAGAGGTAAATGTTAGCACTCAGAAGGCATTATTTATTAGGACTAAGAAGAAAGATTATTTGCCTCTTTTGAGAGGTAATCAAATTTCGAATTATGCACTTATAAGCCAGCCGACCGAATATTATCCAATATCCAATGAAACCAGAGGTCATAATAAAAAAGAACGGTTGGTTTTCCAGGAGGTATCGAATCAACAACAGAAAAGAAGGATAAAAGCGGTATTGGTTCCGTCCAATTATTTCTGCGGGCATACAACTAATTACTGTTTTTCAAAATCTGAGAATGTAAGTAATTTATATTTGCTTGCATTACTGAATAGCAGCGCGGTTGATTACTTCTTTAGATATTTTAACAATACCAATCACGTACCAATTGGCGAGATTAAAAATATCCCAATTCCAAACGCAAGCCAAGCCGAGCAAGAGAAAATCGCAAAGAAAGCGCAAGCAATGCTTGATCTTCACAAAGAATTGCAAGCGGCTTCACCTAACACCGATAAGTATAATTCGTTAAAGCGGGATATCGAAAAACTTGACTGCGAAATTGACGAGGCAATTTATAAACTTTATGGACTTACAACAGAAGAAATCAGAACAATTGAAAATGACTAACATGCCCGATATATATGATGGCTGGAGGAAATGGAGGCTTGAGCAGAGAAGGCTTCGCTTGGAAAAAGCCGAGCAGAACAGGAAAAATAAACGTTTTTCAAAGTTCCTTTTGGGTTTGAGGTCTTTGTTTGGCAAGCAAAAGGAGGGGCAATGACACAGAACACAACTCAAGAGATTCTTGAGATAGTTTCAATGATCCTTGAGAAAGAGCCAAAAGAGATACCTCTTGACGCCCATCTCATACAGGATATCGGGGCAGACTCTATGATGGCTCTTGAAATCCTGGCTGCTCTTGAGAAGAAGTACCGCATAGTAATTCCAGAAGATAAACTTAAGGAGATGACCACGCTTAATAAGATTATCAGTCTTGTTGAATCGGCGAGGAAGAAAGGTAAGTAGGGTTGTCAGAAGATTGTTGTAGTTTTCTATAATTTATCATAGCTGTCCAAATTAGCCAAAGGATAGCAAAAGTTGGTCTTGGTTAACGGATTTATCGCTTTTTTCATGGAATGGCGCATTAAGCCAATCCCAAAGATTACGTTTGGAAAAAAGGTTCGTAGGTAATATAGCGCACAGCGTATAAAGCGACCAAGAGAATTTT
>JACRLT010000022.1 GCA_016235185.1 Candidatus Omnitrophota bacterium | reverse complement strand
AAAATTCTCTTGGTCGCTTTATACGCTGTGCGCTATATTACCTACGAACCTTTTTTCCAAACGTAATCTTTGGGATTGGCTTAATGCGCCATTCCATGAAAAAAGCGATAAATCCGTTAACCAAGACCAACTTTTGCTATCTTTTGGCTAATTTGGACAGCTATGATGTCAAATGACAAATATCAAATTAATTCCCAATTCCAAAATCCCAATCTTTGTAAATTTGTCATTGGTTTTTTGGTTGTATTAATTTGTCATTTGGATTTTGTCATTTGTCATTCAATATTATGAAGATAGGCATCCTTGGCGGAACTTTTAACCCAATACACTACGGCCATCTTATTTTAGGCGAGCAGGTTTTGGGCCAGTTGAAGCTTGACCGCGTTATCTTTATACCTACTTATATGCCGCCGCATAAAAGCAATAAGGATTTAATAGCGGCAACGCACCGCCTGAAAATGATTGAATTAGCCGCAAACGGCAATCCGCACTTCGCTGTTTCGGATATCGAAATAAAAAGAAAAGGGAAGTCCTACACCGTGGATACCCTGCGGGAGATCAAAAGGCAAAATCCCTCGGCTGATCTATTTTTTATCTGTGGGTCTGACCTGGTAAATGAGATCCCTACGTGGAAGAATGTAGATGTGGTACATAGTTTAGCGAAGTTCGTCTTGGCCAAGCGGCCGGGTTTTGGAAAGCGTTTGAGCGGAAGATCTTTTTTGAAGATCCACGTCGCGCAAGTTGATATTTCTTCCTCATTGATCCGAGGCCTGGTAAGGCAGGGGCGTTCTATCCGCTATCTTACGCCCGGCAGAGTAGTTGCGTATATAGAAAAACACAAGTTGTACAGGTAGGAGTTATATGAAGATCAAAGTCGGACCTTCGATTTTAGCCTGCGATTTCGCGAATCTTGAGACGGAGATCAAGCGCGCCAAAGATGCCGGCGCTGATTTCCTGCATGTTGATGTCATGGATGGGCACTTTGTCCCCAATATAACAATTGGCCCGGGCGTTGTCAGCGCTGTCAGGAAAAAAACTGATCTGCCTATTCATGCGCATTTGATGATAGAGCATCCGGAAGATTATATAGACTCTTTTGCAAAAAGCGGCGCGGATATCATCAGTTTTCACATAGAAGCTCTTGGTAAGTCGCGCAATGCACGGTTAAAGAAGGCCAATGCCTTGATCAAAAGGATAAAAAAATTAAATAAAAGGCCTGCGATCGCGATAAATCCTGCTACGCCTTTGTCCGAGATAAAGGTTTTGTTGGAAAAATTGGATTGGGTCCTCGTCATGAGCGTCAATCCGGGTTTCGGCGGCCAGGATTTTATCGCTGCCGTACTGGATAAGATCTTTGAGCTGCGCAATATCTTTGATGGCGATATCGAGGTCGACGGCGGTATTAACGATATTACGGGCAGGGCGGTTGTCCGTAAGGGCGCCAATATCCTGGCCGCCGGCACATATCTTTTTAAATCTGATGATATGAAAGAGGCTATAAGGAGGCTCAAAAATGACGAGTAGTAACACGCGAATAAAATTTGGGACAGACGGCTGGCGTGCTGTCATAGCCGATGATTTCACTTTTGTGAATTTAAAAAAAGTGGCACAGGCTACGGCGGATTATATTAGGCAGGACCTGGCTAAGCAGGGTGTAAAGCCTAAGGTATGTATAGGTTATGATACGCGTTTTTTATCGGATAAGTTTGCCCAGGTAACGGCCGAGGTCTTGTCCGCAAATAATATAGATGTTGTGCTTTCCGAGAGGGCTGTCCCGACCCCGGCCTTGAGTTTTGCCGTAAAGACAAGAAAACTGGATCTGGGCGTTATGATCACCGCAAGCCATAACCCTCCGGAGTTCAACGGCTATAAGATCAAGAATGCTCAAGGAGGCGCTGCCGACGTTTCAGTGACGACTAAAGTCGAGTCTTTGGTAGGGAGCTCCGAAGTGGTTGAGAAAAAATTACCCGATGCCTTGCGCGACGGCTCGATCAAGATCGTTGATATTGCCAAAGATTATGTCGCTTTCTTGCGCAGCTATATCGATTTTAAAGCTTTCAAAAAGTCAAATTTCAAAGTTTTGATGGACGTGATGTACGGCAGCGGCAATAGTTTCATAGCCGATGTTTTAAAAGGTTCGGGCATTAAGCTTACGCTTATGCGTAATGAGATCAATCCTCATTTTGACGGCCGGGGCCCGGAGCCCGTGGAGGAGAATGTCGGCAAGATCATAAGCCGTATGAAAAAAGAAAAATTTGACATCGGCCTGATTTTAGACGGTGACGCTGATAGGATAGCCGCAGTAGATTCAAAAGGCAACTATATCCCGCCGCAGAAGATACTCGGGTTATTGGCGTTGCATCTCCATCAGGATAAAAAATGGACGGGTGATATAGTCACTACCATATGCGGGACTACAATGCTTGAGCATATTGCAAAAGACCTTATGGTCGAACTACATGAGACGCCGGTAGGTTTTAAGTATATCTCAAACCTTATGGAGACTAAGAATATCCTTGTCGGAGGGGAAGAGGCGGGCGGCATGGGATTAAAAAATTATATCCCCGAGCGCGATGGGACACTTGCAGGCCTCATGTTGGTCGAGATGATGATCCACCGCAAAAAAAATATAGACAAGATCTTAGCAGAGATGGAAGCCAAATATGGCCGCTATCATTATCTAAGGAGTGATTTTAAATTAAAATCAAAAAATTATCAGCTTGATCCTAATCAGCTTAAGGTCGGTTCGCTTCTTGGGAAAAAAGTAGCTGCGATCAAGGATTATGACGGTGTTAAGTTGATCTGCGAAGACGAGAGTTGGCTTATGTTCAGGTTTTCAGGTACCGAGCCCAAGATGAGGGTTTATTCAGAGGCCAAAACTCTGGCCCGAGCCAAAGAATTGATAAAATTCGGCGAGAGAATAGTTAACCGTGAGATCAAATACCTGTAGATGCTCTATGTGATAGGTAGATTTCTTTGCGCGATCTTTTGCCTGTTTTTTTTCAGGCTTAGGGTAACAGGCCAAGAATGCGTCCCTAAAAAAGGCGCTTTTATAATTGCCGGCAATCATGCAAGTTTTCTCGACCCTGTGATTTTCGGGGTTGCTTGTCCAAGGCAGCTTAATTATCTTGCCCGCGATACGCTCTTTCGTAATCGGTTTTTTGGGTGGATCCTAAAGTCTGTGCACGTCATCCCATTAAAGCGAAACGCCGCCGATATCGGCGCATTAAAAGAGGGTTTAAGGCGATTAAAAGATGGCCAGGGCCTTCTTTTATTTCCTGAAGGCACGCGCAGCATTGACGGTAAGTTAGGCAAAGGGCACCACGGCGTAGGTTTTCTGGCAAGAAAAAGCGGGGTGCCAGTTGTCCCGGTATATGCCAAGGGTACATATAGGGCCCTGCCAAAAGGAGCTAAATTTTTTAAGCCCTTGCGAATAGCTGTTGTTTTCGGCCCAGCCATGACTCTTGAGTACAGGCACGGGCTCTCCGATCAGGAAGTTTCCGATAAGATCATGGAAGAGATAAAGCGGCTTTCAGATCCTCTCCAAAGTTAGTTTTTCTTATTTATTGACAAAAAAGCGTTTTTTGCGGATAATAACACCCTGTTTTAAGGTAAGGATGTATTAGCGCCAGGCAACAAATTCCTTGTTAGGGAGGTGACTTTAGTCGATTTTTCGGCTTAAATGAGTCCGACATTGATTCAGTGGCGGACGAATTTATCCGCTTTCGGCGGATTCCAATGTATAAAAGATCGATCCCCGTGAAACGGGACGATTTAGTTGATCCTATAAAGGAGGATTTTTTACGTGAGCGAAGAAAAAAATGAAGGTTTAAGCAGTTTGTACGAACTAAGCTTTAAGGATATCAAGGAAGGCGAGATCGTCAAAGGCAAGATCGTCCGGATCGGCACCAAAGACGTCTTGGTCGATGTAGGTTTTAAATCCGAGGGCATTGTGGCCCGAGAGGAATTCTCCGGTTCAAATGACCTGGTCATTGGCCAGGAGGTGGAAGTTTACGTAGAGAGCAAAGAAGACGATAACGGCATGATCGTGCTCTCCCGCGATAAAGCCAGGCGCCTGCATGGTTGGGATAAGATCAATCAGGGATTCAAGGAAGGCGATCTTGTCGACGGCACCATCCGTAAGAAGGTCAAGGGTGGTTTTATCGTAGATGTATATGGCTTGGAAGGTTTTTTACCGGCAAGCCTTGCAATGTTCCGCAATGTATCCGAAAGAGACGTCATAGGCGGCACGTTTAAGTTTAAGATCGTCAAGATCAATACCCTAAGAAAGAGCCTTATCGTTTCGCGAAAAGAAGCTGTGGCAAAGGAAAAGGAAGATATAAAGGCCAAATTCTGGGAGAACCGAAAGGTCAGTGATATAGTTACTGGGCTTGTAAAGAATATCACGGATTTCGGCGCTTTCATCGATCTGGGAGGGGTGGACGGGCTGCTGCATATAACTGATATGAGCTGGTCGCGTATTTCGCATCCTTCAGAGCTTTTGGCTGTCGGCGACAGGATAGAGGTAGTTATCCTTGCGATGAACAAAGAGACGTGCAAGGTTTCTTTGGGCTTGAAGCAAAGGTTGACTGACCCATGGGGCGAGATCGAGACTAAGTTCCCGGTAGGAATGAGGACCAAAGGTAAGATCGTCAACATAGTGCCTTATGGTGTTTTTGTTGAATTGGAAAAAGGTATCGAAGGCCTGATACACGTCTCCGAGATATCCTGGCAGAAGCGGAATATCAATACCCAGGAGCTTTTTGCTATCGGCGATATGGTGGAAGTACAGGTGCTCAATATCGATAAAGATAGCCGAAGGATCTCTTTAAGCATCAAGCAGCTTGAGGGCAATCCTTGGCTTGAAGCTGATTCTAAGTTTCCAGTTGGAAGCAAGGTTACCGGCAAGATATCCGGTTTTACTGATTTCGGCGCATTCGTCGAGTTAGATGGGAACTTGGACGGCATGATCCACGTTTCTGATATGTCATGGACAAGGCGCGTGATGAATCCGCAGGAGATCTTAAAGAAAGGACAGAAGGTTGAAGTCGTAGTCCTTTCCGTTGATTCGCAGAACAAGAAGATCTCTCTAGGTTTAAAACAGTTGGCGGAAAATCCTTGGGGCAAAATTGCCAAGGAATATCCTTTGGGCACAGAGTTGGAAGGTGACGTGGCCTCCAAGAATAATTTTGGAGTTTTCGCTCGTCTGACGCCTGATCTCGAAGGGCTTCTTTATATCAACGAAATCCCCAAAGAGCAGTTTGATTCGTTAAACATCGGCGACAGGATCAAAGTCAAGATAATCAAGGTTGATGTTGATGCGATGAAGATCGGCCTGGGGTTAGCGGGATAAAGCAAAGTATATTCAGGGTTCTGGGGGCAGGGTATGGGGTACGGTAAATAAAATACTGAACCCAGAACCCTGTACCCGGTACCCTGAAAATTTATTATGGACATTCAAGAACAATTAAAGATCATCAAACGCGGGGTTCACGAGATCATATCCGAAGAGGAGTTGGTCGCCCGCCTGAACTGGTCGAAAAAGACCGGCAAGCCGTTGAAGGTCAAGGCAGGGTTTGACCCCACAGCCCCAGATATTCATTTGGGCCATACGGTACTTTTGCGTTTTTCTCATCGGAGATTTTACCGGACGGATAGGAGACCCTTCGGGTGTTTCCGAGGTCCGCAAGCAGTTAAGCCGCGAAGAGGTGTTAAAGAACGCCATAACTTACAAGGAGCAGATCTTTAAGATCCTCTCACCCAAAAGGACACGCATAGTTTTTAACAGCCGATGGTATGAGCGCATGAAATTCCAGGATATTATTTCATTGTCCAGCAAATATACCGTGGCCCGCATGCTGGAGCGCGATGATTTTAGCAAGCGTTTTCGCGATAACCGGCCTATCAGCATTTTGGAATTTTTATACCCTTTAATACAGGGTTATGATTCTGTGGTCCTTGGGGCCGACGTTGAATTAGGCGGGACTGACCAGAAGTTCAATCTCCTTGTCGGCCGCGAACTCCAGCGTGAATATAAACAGATGCCCCAGGTCGTGTTGACCATGCCGCTTTTGGAAGGGACAGATGGAACTAACAAGATGTCTAAATCCCTGGGAAATTATATCGGCATCAATGAAACGCCTAAAGATATTTTTGGTAAAGTCATGTCAGTTTCAGACGAGCTGATGTACCGTTATTATGAATTGTTGACGGACGAAGATGTGGAAGCCGTAAAAAAACAGCACCCAAAGGAAGCAAAACTAAAATTGGCATCTTTGTTAGTTTCGCATTATCACGGCGAGAAATCAGGTCAACTGGCACGGCGCGAGTTCGACAGTATTTTTAAAGAAAAAAACATACCTGCCAATGTTGTTGTCAAAAAAATAATCATACAGGAAGAGAGCCTTCCTTTAATGAATCTTTTGGATGTAGGCGTTGAATTTCTCCACACCAGTAATACGAAAAATGAATTACGCCGACTTATCCAACAGGGAGCAGTGAAAGTGAACGGGCAAAAGGTTGATTCAGTCAATTTTGCGCTCAAAGCTGGGGATGAATATCTAATCCAGGTTGCCAAAAGAAGCTTTGTCAAAGTCGCGCTTTCGCGTAAGCAGTAACTTACCGTTCTTTAAAGACTTACGTTCGTTTAAAAAAATATAAAAAAATACTTGACAATATAGCGTGGTGCTGGTATATTTCTACTTCACGCATAAAGTTGTTTCTTTTAAAATAATAGGTATATAGAGACTTGAAGACATACTGGATTATCCCTTCTGTGGATGAAACTGGTTAGTTTTTTATAGTCGGGATGTCAAAAGATTTCTTAAAAACGGCATCATCTCGATGCCGTTTTTATTTGCTCTTTGATTAAATAGCCAAGATATGGTGAAGGCCTTCTATGAAGGCCGACACCCCGAAATTTTTCGGAGAGTTTGATTCTGGCTCAGAATGAACGCTGGCGGCGTGGATTAGGCATGCAAGTCGAGCGATTTTGGATCGAGCCGCAAGGTGAGATTCGAGATAGCGGCAAACGGGTGAGTAACACGTGAGCAATCTACCCTTAAGACTGGAATAGCCCAGAGAAATTTGGGGTAATGACAGATATGACTACGACGGTTATGCCGACGTAGTAAAAGACGGGGACCGTAAGGCCTGTCACTTAGGGAGGAGCTCGCGGCCTATCAGCTTGTTGGTGAGGTAATGGCTCACCAAGGCTAAGACGGGTAGCTAGTCTGAGAGGATGTTTAGCCACACTGGGACTGAGACACTGCCCAGACTCCTACGGGAGGCTGCAGTCGAGAATCTTTAGCAATGGGGGAAACCCTGACTATGCGACGCCGCGTGAGGGATGAAGGTCTTCGGATTGTAAACCTCTTTCGACCGGGAAGAACATCCCGACGGTTAATAATCGTGGGGACTGACGGTACCGGGAGAAGAAGCCACGGCCAACTCCGTGCCAGCAGCCGCGGTAATACGGAGGTGGCGAGCGTTACTCGGATTTATTGGGTGTAAAGGGCAGGTAGGCGGCTATGTAAGTTGGAGGTGAAATCCTTTGGCTTAACCAAAGAACTGCCTTCAAAACTGCATAGCTTGAGGCTAGAAGAGGAGAGCGGAATTCCCGGTGTAACAGTGAAATGTGTAGATATCGGGAGGAACACCAGTGGCGAAGGCGGCTTTCTGGTCCGAATCTGACGCTGAGCTGCGAAAGCTAGGGGAGCAAACAGGATTAGATACCCTGGTAGTCCTAACCGTAAACGATGTGCACTAGGTGTCGGGCCCTTTGGGTTCGGTGCCGCAGTCAACACATTAAGTGCACCAC
>JACRLT010000025.1 GCA_016235185.1 Candidatus Omnitrophota bacterium | reverse complement strand
GTTTTTCGAGCGGAACTGTCGATTTTAGCCCAAGCATGCTTTTGTGGTCGAGGGACATCCAAACGTGGAAACATTTGGACGGCGAGGATGTGTGAGCCCGTCCTGGCGAAGCCGACGGGCACCCCGAAAAGGGGTGTCACATGAATTTTTCTCTTGTTTACTGTGACGAGTTCCGGAGCCGCCGAGACCATCAAAAGACCTTTGGCGTAAAAAAATCGACGTGTAGCGAGAGAAATGCCGGAAGCGGCAAACTAACAACGGCAAACCTGCCAGCCGGTAGGCAAAAAATTCCAGTTTGCGAACAGGGATATTGCGTTGCTGATACTGCAAAATGGCATTTGCGAGGATAAAGAATATAATATGAAAATTTATAAAGTTGTCGTCGGCTCGCTTGCCACAAATTGTTATATTGTTGCGTCCGAAAAAAAGAGGGCTTTTATAATCGATCCCGGAGATGACACTGAAAAAATAAAGAGAGTTTTATCGGATAATGGGCTTGCGGGCCGATTTATTGTAAATACGCACGGGCACATCGACCACATAAAGTCCGATGCACAGATGGACCTGCCTGTTTATGTGCATGAAAAAGAAAAGGATATGGTCGCCTGTCCCGAGAAAAATATTTCGGCAGCAATTTTAGGTACATTTGAGCCTGTTACGCCGGCAAGGCTGGTCGAGGACGGGGACAATATAGAATTGGATGAATTGTCATTTAAGGTCATTCATACCCCCGGGCATACAATGGGCGGTATCTGTCTTTTGGGCAATGGTGTACTTTTTTCGGGTGATACGCTTTTTTACAGCGGTGTAGGCCGAACGGATTTTCCCGGAGCAAGCCATGCCGAACTACTTAAGTCATTGAAAAAATTATCGGTCCTTTCGGCCGATACGGTCGTCTACCCCGGTCACGGCCCACAGACTACGATAAGACGTGAATTGAAAGCAGGCACGCTTGATGGATAAATACGTCGATCTATTTTTGGATTATTTAAGCGTCGAAAGAGGCCTGGCGCAAAATACCCTTGTTTCTTACCGTAGGGACCTGGATGCATATATGAAGTTTTTGGGAGGTGTTTCGAAGAAGACCGTTGCCCTTTCAAGCCGGGAAGATATCCGCGATTTCATGCTTCACGAGAAGGATAAAGGATTGTCAGCTTCGAGCATTGCCAGGAACTTGACGACCTTGCGTATGTTCTATCGTTTTCTGTCCAGGGAGCGCCTGATACAAAAAGATGTCTCCGGCTATATTGATACGCCAAAACTTTGGAAACACATCCCGGAGATATTGGATTTAAGTGAAGTTGAACGCCTTATCGATGCAGCTGATCTAAATACTAACCAGGGCATAAGGGACAGGGCTATTTTGGAGTTGATGTATGCTACCGGTATGCGTGTTTCTGAAGTGTCTTGCCTGAAGTTAAGCGACATAAATAGCGATGTCGGATTTGTACGTTGTCTAGGCAAGGGAAAAAAAGAGCGTATAATCCCTTTGGGCAAAAAGGCCATAACCGCTATCGCGCGATACCTGGAAAGGGCCAGGCCTGCTCAAGTTAAAAAGGGGCCGGTGCAGGAGCTTTTTTTAAGCCGTTCGGGCAAGAAGATCTCGCGCATTTCGCTATGGAAGCTGATAAAGGCTTATGCCAAAAAAGCAAAGATCAAAAAGTCAATGAAGCCGCATATCCTGCGCCACTCATTCGCCACGCACCTTTTGGAGCGTGGGGCGGATTTAAGGAGCGTCCAGGAAATGCTGGGCCACGCAAATATATCTACGACCCAGATATATACGCATATCAACCGTGACAGGCTTAAAGGTATTCATAAGATGTTCCACCCAAGAGGATAGATGCTTTTTTTAAAAAAGATAAATGAGTTGCCGGGGCCGATGGCGGATTTCATACGTTTTGCCGGGCGGCTAGCCGATGAGAAAAAGATCAACGCCTATGTTGTAGGTGGTTTTGTCCGCGATCTCTTCTTGGGGATACCAGATTATGATATTGATCTGGTGGTCGAAGGCGATGGTATAGCTTTTGCCGAGGAGCTTTCCAGCAAATTATCTCTGCACGTGGTTACTCATAAGAGATTCGGGACAGCTACTCTTAGTGGTTTAGAAGGTTTCAAGGTAGATATTGCCACCTCCCGGAAAGAAATTTATGAGAAACCAGCGGCTTTGCCGACCGTCTCTAAAGGCCTGATCCAGGATGACCTTTTTCGAAGGGATTTTACCATCAATGCCATGGCAATTGCTATCAACTCTCCGTGTTTCGGCAAACTCATGGATTTCTACGGCGGCCAGGACGATTTAAAAAAAGGCCTGATACGCGCGCTCCATCCTTTAAGCTTTATAGACGACCCGACTCGTATCTTACGCGCTGTGCGTTTTGAGCAGAGGTTCGATTTTAAGATCGAAAAGCAGGCGCTTGTTTGGATAAAGGAGGCTGTGCATCGCCGCATGCTCCATATTGTCCAGAAACACCGCCTTCGTGACGAACTCATCCTGATATTTAAAGAGAAAGCTCCGATTAAACCATTGAAGCGGCTTTATGCGCTTTGCGGACTGACTTATATTGCAGAGGGGTTACGTTTTCAACGTCACTGGCCGAATTATTTCCATGAGGCCGCCAAAAAAATAGCCTGGTATCGTGAGCACTTTTTGCACAAACGCCATATAGAGCCTTATGTGATATACCTTGCTTTGTTCTTTTATCCTCTGTCTTTAAAAGCGGCAAAGAAGGCCATGCTTGATTTTGCTTTTCATAAAGGTGTGAGTTCAAGGGTAGTTTCGCTCAAAGAGAATACCTTGAAGATCAAAAAAGAGCTTTCGAAAAAAAACGTGGTCCCCAGTACGGTTTATCGCTTGCTTGAACCTTTAAGTTACGAGGTGATCCTGCTTTTTGAAATTTTGGCGCGTCACAAGGCGATCTCCGGGCACATAGAAGATTTTTTGTTCATCTATAACGGCCAACGCCTCCATATCAAGGGAGAGGATTTGAGCCGGTTAGGTCTCAAACCTGGCCCGTATTTTAAAAAGGTCTTAGATGACATCCTTGTTGCCAAGATCGACGGAAAGGTCCGGGACAGAGAAGAAGAGCTGGGCCTGGCGCGTAAACTTATCCACCTAAAATGAAAGGATGGCCGCATGAGCCGGGCAGAGAAAGTTGCAGAAGAGATCAAACGCGAAGTGGGTATTATCTTGCAGCAAGAAGTGCATGATCCCCGCCTAGGGTTTACGACGATAACACATGTTGAGTTGACGCCGGATCTTAGGTTTGCTCGTATTTTTTTCAGTGTGTACGGCAACGAAGAGCAGTGGAAGGGCACTCAAGTGGCGCTAGATCATGCTGCGGGTTTCATCCGTCGCACATTAGGGGAGCGTCTTGGTTTGCGTTTTGTCCCGGGAATACTTTTTAAAGGCGATCATTCGTCGGAATACAGTATTATCATCGAGCAACAGCTCCAGCAGATCGTGGCCGAACAAGGGGTTAGAAGTAAGCCCAGAAAGAAAAAAGATGCTACCAAAAAAACTACTCGCTGAATTAAGAAAAAAAAGCCATAAGACATTCCTGGTTTCTGCGCATATACATCTGGAAGGCGATGCCTTGGGCTCGGAGCTTGCCATGGCAGGACTGCTTAAGGCCTTAGGAAAAAAGGTCTTAGTATTTAATGAGGATGAAGCGCCGAATGAATATCTTTTTATGCCCGGGATAGAATCCATACGCCATGATCTTTCCCGGATAGATTATGATGCGGCTATCCTGGTGGACTGTTCGGATATATCACGTATAGGCAAGATACAAAAAGTATTACGAAAGGATAAGGTACTTATCAATATAGACCACCATATCAGCAATACCGCGTTCGGCGACATCAATTGGGTCGAGCCTGATGCGTCGTGTGCCTGTGAAATGGTCTATTCTTTGTTCAAGGCGCTCGGTGTAGGGATCAAAAAAGACGACGCTATCTGTCTCTATACAGGAATACTTGCCGATACCGGCTCTTTTAAGTACAAGACTACTACCGGGCAATCACATTTGATAGCCGCAGACCTTTTGAGGCAGGGTATCGATGTTTATGACATCAACCGCCGTATTTATGAATCTATGAGCATTGCGACAGTGAAAGACTTGGGCAAGATCATTGGGTCCCTCGAGGTTACAAAAGACGGAAAGGTCGCCTGGCTTTCGATGAGAAATAATCTGATACGCAAAAATCCGACCCTTGCCGATGAGACGGATGCCATTATTCATTTTGCCAGGGCCATAGCCGGCGTGGAAGTGGCGCTTCTTTTTAAAGAAACTCAAGCCAACCGCGAGGTGCGCATTAATCTGCGGTCGACCGGCACGGCGGATGTCAATAAATTAGCCCATGTATTTGGGGGCGGAGGCCATCGGATGGCAAGCGGAGCAACCGTCAGGGGGATCTTTCGGGATGTGGTTAAAAAAGTCGTGCTTGAGGCGGCTAAGAGGGTGTTATGAAAGACGGTATCCTTATCATAGATAAGCCAACAGGCATAACATCACACGATGTTGTCGATATGGCCCGAAAGAAATTAAAGACTAAGAGGATCGGCCATAGCGGGACCCTGGATCCGGTGGCAACGGGTGTCCTTGTCCTTCTAGTTGGTGGAGCAACAAAACTTTTTTCAAAATTTGTCCATTTTGACAAAGAGTATGAGGCCACGCTACGCTTAGGGACAGTGACCTCAACCGGCGACTCTGAAGGGAAGATATTGAGCGAGAAAGATATATCGCGCATTACCGAAGATGAGGTGAGGGTGATGTTCTCGGAGTTCATCGGAGAAAGAGAACAGGTGCCGCCCATGGTCTCGGCCATCAAACATAAAGGCAGGCGTCTTTATGAATTGGCGCGCCGCGGCATAGAGGTGGAGCGCAAGGCGCGTCCTATTAAGATATATGCTTTAAAGATCACGCGCATGGAGCTGCCGGACATCGATTTCCATGTGCATTGTTCCAAAGGCACTTATATCCGGCGTCTCGGCGAAGAGATAGGGGAGAAGCTTGGCGTAGGCGGTTTTATTTCGAATATCCGCAGGGTCTCTTTGGGCCCTTTTTCCATATGTGATGCAATTAGATGCGAGGATATCAATGAAGGTTGTTTACGGGATTGGAAACCTTGCTAAAGATAAGAGACGCAGGCGCGTTATCGCCGTAGGAGTTTTTGACGGAGTCCACCGCGGGCATCAAAAGATCTTGGCATGCGTCGTTCGCCAGGCCAGGCGCCGCGGCTTGGAAAGCGCTGTTGTAACATTTGCCCAACACCCATCGCACTTTTTCCATCACGACCGAAGGATCCCGGCTTTGACTTCTTTAGAACATAAATTGAAATTAATAGAAGATGCCGGCATCGATACTTGTTTTGTCCTTTCTTTTGATGAGAAGCTTGCTGGTATGGCGCCGCAGTATTTTGTCGAACGCGTCCTTGTGGAAAAGCTAGGGCTGTTTTCTTTGTATGTCGGAGAGGATTTTGTTTTCGGCTACGGCGGCCGCGGCGATATACACCTGTTAAGAAAGTTGGCCAAAAGGTCAGATTTCAACGTGCATGTCCTCAAGCACTTAAAACTGCATAACCGCATAGTATCGAGCACCCTAATACGCTCGCTTATAAAAAAAGGCAATTTGGATCTGGCGTCTATCTTTTTGGGCCGCCGCGTTTCTTTTTTAGGCGATGTGATTAAGGGCGAAGGCCGGGGTAAGACGTTAGGTTTTCCTACGGCGAACATAAGGCCGCATCATGAGATTTTGGCACCCGACGGTATTTATGCCAGCGAAGCCTTCTGCGGCAGGCGCCGGTTTAATAGCCTAACATATCTTGGGACCAAGCCGACGTTTAACAAGCTCTCCGAAGACAGGAGCATCGAAGTGTATTTGTTAGGTTTGTGTAAAGATCTCTACGGGCAAAAAATGGAGGTCCGCCTTATTAAAAAGATACGCAATGATAAAAAATTTACCTCTGCCGGAGCCCTTGTGGCCCAGATGAAAAATGATGTTGTTTCTGCAAAAAAAATCTTCGCAAGTTCCAAAATTTCCTTCGCTTAGTTTTCGCCGGTCTCTATCTGCAATACTCTGGTTTTTCAATAACTTAGGTTTATTAAAGCCCCTAAATTTTTTTAAAGTTTTTGTTGACAAAGTGGGGCATTTTTTCTATAATTTGAATACAAGTGGAGCAAAGTGGATGAAAGTGGCTGAATAATGTTTTACGGCGAATACGACCATTCCATCGATAATAAAGGGCGCTTGATATTGCCTTCGCGGCTTCGTGAGGCTGCCAAGGGCAATTTTATCGAGAAGTTTTATATAACGCGCGGTTTGGACAAGTGCCTGTTTATGTTTGGCGAAGAAGAGTGGAAGGCAGCGGAACAAAAATTTAAAGCCATGTCTTTTACTAAGCAGGATTCCCGCAAGTTCAACCGTCTTTATTTTTCCGGAGCAGTAGAGATCATCCCTGATAAACAAGGGCGCATATTGATCCCGGGTTATTTAAAAGATTATGCGGTCATCAAAAAAGACGTCGTCATTATCGGAGTGGCCAGCCGTATAGAGATCTGGGCAAAAGACCTGTGGAAGGAATTCTATCAGACTAACCTTGAATCTTTTGAGGACACAGCGGAAAAACTCATAGAGAATTTATAAATGGAGGGAAAAATCTTATGATGAAATCAGGAGTAGATCTTTCGAGCCGCATGTCTGCCGTAGTGAAAACCGATAATAGGATATTTTTTCGTAATCCTCTTTACGATGTAAAGACCAATATCAAGAATGTAAATACCGGTGAAAGATTCGACGCATTTGTCAAAGATGTCAGTGGCTCCGGTATGGGGATCGCTACGTCTTGCGCATTTGCGGCAGGCACGATTTTTGAGATCTCGCTGGAGATCCCAGACGGATTTGGCCCTTTGAAGCTCCTTGGCCGAGTTGTGTGGTCAAAAGAGACTGATTTCTTAGGATACCGTACAGGTGTCACGATCTTGAACCCGCGGTTTATGTCGGTTTCGAGGATCCTGAAATTATTTTTTTAATTAAGCAATTATAATCCAACTATGGCATTTCTATTCAATTTATTCGCAGGTCAAGGTGAAGCAGCAAGTATGCTGCTCGATGATCCTGCGAGCCAAGAAGGTGAGCCTGACGTGTCAAACATAATACATAAGCCTGTTATGTCCCAAGAAGTCCTGTCGATGCTGAATTTGAAGAGCGGTTCGACGGTTGTAGATGCAACTCTGGGGCTTGGCGGCCATGCAGCCGGCATGATCGAGAGGATATTACCGGCCGGAAAGTTCATCGGTATCGATAAAGATGAAGAAGCCTTGAATATCGCCCAAGAGAACTTGAGGCCTTTTGCAAGGCATTGCATGTTCGCGCATGACGATTTCCGTAATCTCGATAAGATACTCGAGCGTTTGGATATAGCCGGAGTAGACGCTGTTTTATTTGATTTAGGAGTATCAAGCTATCAGCTTGAAAACGCGGCCCGGGGTTTTAGCATAAGGGCCGAGGGGCCGTTGGATATGAGGATGGATAGAAAGAGCTTCATATCGGCGTATGATCTTCTTAATAACTTGACTGAAGAAGAGATCTCTTCTATCCTTTGGAGGTTTGGACAGGAGAGATTTTCGCATCGTATCGCGCGAAGCATAGTTGTGGCAAGGGAAAAAGCGCCCATTTCTACTACTAAACAGCTGGCTGAACTTGTTACAAGGGCCTTGCCGTATAAGGCGAGGTTCCATAAGATACATCCCGCAACTCGCACATTTCAGGCGCTTCGTATCGCGGTCAACAGGGAATTGGATGCGTTCGACGAAGGATTAAAGAAAGCAGCCTCATTATTGAATAAAAAGGGGCGTATTTGCACAATAACGTTCCATTCATTGGAAGACAGAATAGCCAAAGAGAATTTCCGTGAGTTGGCCCGCACTGGACGTTTTAGCTTGGTATTTAAAAAAGTTTTAAGGCCGTCACTGGATGAGATCAGGGACAACCCGCGCGCCCGCTCCGCCAAGATGAGGGTCATCGAAAGGGTAAAATGAGGACTTCACGCTTGATCCTTTATACAGCTTTAGGTACGGTTCTGTGTCTTTTTTATGTTTTTCAGCAGACCGAGATCGTCAAGCTTGGGTATAGGTTAAAAACGGCAGAAAAAGTTTTAGAGACTTGTATGGATCGCAAGATCGCGTTACAATATACGCTTTCGAGCCTGGAGTCTCCCGTTAATATCGATAAGGCACTTTTCTTTAAAGGCGATGGTTTTGAGATGGCAAGGGACTATAAGCTTGTCAGGCTCCAGCCCAGGGGAACAAGCCCGGGAGTGCGGTTGGCTAAAACTAACGGGGAATCCGTCTTTAAGCGCCTGGCTAGCCTTTCATGGTTTGCGGCTAAAACCGCTCAAGCCCAGACCGTTAAGTGATTGTTTGCCGGTTAACCAGTTTTTCGGTTGATCCGTTAATAGATAAAATTAGAAGTGCAACCTAAAATTAAGTTATTAAGGTTTTCGGTAGTCCTAGTTCTTTTTATTGGACTACTTTTTTTCTTTTTAGGGAAACTCGCTTTCTTCCAATTCTTTCGTTCGTCCTTCCTGTTAAAACTTGCGGCTAAACAGCATACCTATTACTTAGAGCTTGAGCCGCAGCGCGGCTCGATCTTTGACCGGCAGATGCGGCCGCTTGCCATCAATGTCCCGACATTTTCCTTGTATGCTGTTCCGCCTCAAGTAAAAAATATCAACCTGGTGGCAGAATCGCTTAACCAGGTATTAGGCCTGGAGAAGAGTTTTATCTTAGAGAGATTGGGGAGACAAAAACAGTTTATCTGGCTTGCCCGTAAGCTCGATATGGATAAAATGGACGAGATAAGGGCAATGGATTTTGACGGTCTTTATTTTATTAAGGAAAGCAAGCGATCGTACCCGAATTCAAGATTAGCCAGCCAGACAATCGGTTTTGCGGGTATAGACAACGTGGGTTTAGACGGACTGGAGATGCATTATGATTCTTATTTGAAAGGTACGCCGGGATGGACGTTTGTTTTGCGCGATGCGCGCAGAAGGGATCTGGCGCTTTCCGATGTGTTGCAGCCTCCAGTGGATGGATATTCTTTAGTATTGACCATAGATCAGGTGGTCCAGTATATCGCTGAAAGAGAGATAGAAAAGATCTATCAGAAATATAACGCCAAAGGCGCGACCATAGTAGTTGTGGATGTCAAGACCGGGGAGATCCTTGCTCTGGCCAACCGTCCCACATTGGACTTGAACGAACCTTCCAAATATCCAACGGAGGCGCGGCGTAACCGGGCCGTGACTGATTTTTTTGAGCCGGGTTCTGTTTTTAAGATCGTAACCGCCAGCGCTGCCCTTGATACGGGGAAGTTTACTCCGGAAGATAAGATATTTTGCGAAAACGGCGAGTACCGAGTTGCGAATCATACTCTTCACGATGTTCATCCATATGGGTTGCTGCCTTTTAAAGAGGTTATCTCTCAATCCAGTAATATCGGCACGACAAAAATAGCGCAGAAGATCGGGGCCCAGCCCGTTTATGATTACGCAAAGGCTTTTGGCTTCGGTGTAACGACTTCTTCGGGGCTTCCAGGCGAGGTGGCCGGGGTATTGAAGCCGGTTTCGAGATGGTCAAAGACCTCCGTAGGCGCTGTCCCGATAGGCCAGGAGGTATGCGTAACAGCGCTACAACTTGCGAGCGCTATAGCCGCTATCGCAAATGACGGTGTTTACATGAAGCCGTTTATAGTGCGTGAAATAATAGACAAGAGAGGAGAGGTCATTAAAAGTTTTGAGCCCCAGGTAGTGCGAAATGCCGTATCTATCGAGACATCAAAGATGATGCGTGAGATACTGGCAAATGTAGTTGAGACAGGAACCGGGAAATTGGCACAGTCGAAATTTTACCGTTTTGGCGGAAAGACCGGGACAGCGCAGAAGGTCGAGTCTAACGGCACTTATTCCCACTCAAAATTCATGGCGTCGTTCATAGGATTCGCGCCTGTGGAAAACCCCGAGATCGCGATAGCTGTGATCGTTGACGAACCGCGGCCGTACTATTACGGCGGTGTGGTATCGGCTCCGGCTTTTAAATTTATCGCCGAAGATGTCTTGAAATACCGTCAGATGGGATTCAATAGGAAAGGCAACACTGTTTTGGCAAGGGCATATGAACGCTAAGGAATTGCTCAAAGGTATAAAGATCTCGGATATCGGAGGCGTCAGCCTGGAAGATATTGAGATTAAAACTATTGCGTCTGACTCAAGGGACGTCAAAAGAGGGACTCTTTTTGTTGCGGTCAGAGGGCCCATGCGGGATGGCCATCAATATATCCGTGATGCCGCAGATAAAAAGGCCTCTCTGATTGTTGCAGAGGATCGGGACCTTATTGGCTGCGGGAAAATACCAACCCCTTTCATTTTAGTAAAAGATTCCAAGGATTCTTTGAAGAAGATCGCCGATACCTTTTTTGGGTATCCCTATGAACATATAAAATGGGTTGGCATTACCGGCACCAACGGTAAGACAACTACATCTTATCTGGTCCGTAGCATATTAAACGCCGCTGGCCAGAAGTGTGCCCTGATAGGCACCATCGGTTACAGGATAAAAGAAACAAATGTTCCGTCCGGCAATACAACTCCGGGCATTTTGGAATTGCATGAGTTGGCAAGGGATATGATAGAGGCCGGAAACAAATATGTGGCAATGGAGGTCTCGTCGCACGCCCTTGATCAGGAGAGGGTGGCTGGCATTATTTTTGGCGCAGCAATATTCACCAACCTTACCCAGGACCACCTGGATTACCATAAAGACATGGAGGAGTATTTTGACGCCAAACAAAAACTTTTTTTTGATCATGTCGAAAAAAAATCAAACCTTATCATAAATACAGACGATAGTTTTGGCCTGCGCCTCTACAAAAGCGTAAAAGGCAAAAAGATCAGTTATGGGTTCCTCGATTGCGACGTTTGTGTTATCCGTCAAACAATAGAAAAAGATGGCAGCAGGGTAACGATAAAGACGCCTGATAACGATATTGATATCGCGACACGGCTTGTGGGAAAGCATAATATTTATAATATCCTGGCGTCTGTGGCGTTCGGCTTCTCGCAAGGGTTTAGCCCTGATGTCATACGTCGAGCGATCCAGGCAGTGGAGATAGTGCCTGGCAGGCTTGACAGGATAGACAGTGCGAAAGGCTTTAGCGTCTTTATAGATTACGCGCATACGGACGATGCATTGAAAAATGTTCTTGAATCTTTACGTTCTATTCTACATAATGGCAGGATCATTACGGTTTTTGGCTGCGGCGGTGACAGGGATCGCGGCAAGAGGCCGAAGATGGGGTCTGTGGCAGCGGCACTTTCCGACTATTGCATAATCACTTCGGACAATCCGCGCAGTGAAGAACCTCACTCGATATGTTCAGAAGTTGTCTCGGGTATTGCCACAAAGAATTTTGAGGTTGAAATAGACCGGCTGACAGCTATACGTCGGGCTTTAATGATGGCGGATAAGGATGATTTCGTCCTTGTGGCAGGCAAGGGGCATGAGACGTACCAGATCACGAAGGATAAGATCGTCACCTTTGACGACAAAGAGGTTGTTTTGAAATGCCTGGGCGAATTGGGATCACATGTTTAATATCGAAGATATAATAAAGGCTACGGGGGGCCAACTTTCTGCAGGTGCAACCCCCAAGCGTTTTGGCAGTTTATCAATTGATTCGCGCACACTTGCCCCCGGAGCGATCTTTATAGCTATTGTCGGAAAAAATTTTGACGGCCACGATTTTGTCCCTGATGCTGTCGCCCGCGGCGCAAAGGCGATCGTCTATGATAATCTTTCAAAGATAAATATATTCGAAAAAGATATTGCATACATCAAGGTGCCTGACACTACTAAAGGCTTAGGCGCTATCGCTCGTTTTCATCGCAGGCGTTTCGATATACCCGTTATTGCGGTGACCGGTTCCAGCGGAAAGACTACGACCAAAGAGATGATCGCGTGGTTACTTTCGGCGAAATACAGCGTACATAAGAATAAGGGCACCCAGAATAACCTGATAGGTGTGCCCCTGGCCCTTTTAGAGATCCATTCCAAACACGACATCTGTGTCATAGAGATGGGCACGAACCGTGTCGGAGAAATAAAACAACTTGCCCAAATAGCCGAGCCTAATATCGGCGTCATCACCAATATCGGACCTGCGCATCTTGAATACCTGGGTGATCTAAAAGGCGTCTATAAGGAAAAGATAGACCTTGTTAAACATCTCCTGCATCCTGGTATTGCTATTTTGAATAAAGGCGATATCTATCTGGGGAAGCTGTGCCATATACGGTCTAAGCCGTTTTTTTTCTATGGCATAAACAATGATTGCGATTTCAGGGCGACCGAGATCACGTATAAACATAACAGCGTTGCCTTTTTGTTCAACGGCGTCCACCAGATCGAGATCAAACATTGCGCGCTCCACAATGTCGCCAACGCCCTTTCGGCTATCGCTTGCGGATTTTTGTTCGGGATGGACATTAATGCTATCAGGGAAAGGGCGGAGACTTTCGATTCTCCGGATATGCGGCTCAAGGAGATCAAGCTCAACAAATGCATAGTCTTTGATGATTCTTATAATTCAAACCCACAGTCTTTGAAACACGCCATAGATTGCCTATGCCGTCAGACAGAAGGCATCCGCCGTATCCTTGTTATGGGCGACATGCTGGAACTCGGGAAGAAATCAGAAGAGTTCCACGCTTATTTTGGACATTACGTATCCAAAAAACCGGTAGACATGCTTATTACCATGGGTCAATTTTCTAAAGCAGCTTCGGATAGCGCAAAAAAAGGCGGTATGAGCGCGACCTGCATCTTCCATTTCGAAAACTGTGCCAGTGTCCTGGATTTTTTACACAAAACAATAAAGGAAGGCGACGTTGTGCTTATTAAGGGGTCACGTTCCATGCAGATGGAAAAGATCGTTGCCGCCCTAAAGGAAAAAAATACTTAAATAGATCCCGACACCCTTCGGGTGCGGGATAAATTCCGACAAATAACTTACGTCTTAGTAAGGTTCCGTAAGTTATGTCGTCATTTAAGGAAAAAAATACTTAAATGCTGTATTACCTTTTATATCCGCTAAGGGATCTTTTCGCCGGTTTCAATGTCTTTAAATATATCACATTCCGCGCCGCCATGGCGGCGATGACGACATTTTTTATTTGCGTCCTCTTTGGCCCGAGGGTCATCAGAAAATTAGGCGAGTTGCGCGTTTGCGAGAATGTCCGCAAGAAAGAGGAGGTCCGCGGGCTTTACGATCTGCATCATCACAAGCAGGGGACGCCTACCATGGGTGGTTTGATGATGGTGGGTTCGGTCATCCTGTCTACCTTTCTTTGGGCGGATGTCAAAAACAAATATGTTATTATTTCTTTGCTTTCCGTGTTTTGGTTAGGGGCTGTCGGTTTTTTGGATGATTACATCAAGATCTGCGCCAAGCGTTCCAAGGGCTTGAGCGCGAGGGCTAAATTCATCGGCCAGATAACGCTTGGCCTTGTGGTAGGGACCATCCTGTTCCTCGACCCGGATATTTCAACAAAATTAGATATGCCTTTTTTAAAAAATATCGTACTTGATCTGGGTATTTTTTATATCTTTTTTGTCATGTTCATTATTGTAGGCACGTCTAATGCTGTTAACCTTACTGACGGGCTTGATGGTTTGGCTACCGGGTGCCTTTTGATGGTAGCTTTTTCTTATGGCATCTTAAGTTATTTGTCCGGCCACCTGCGTTTCAGCCAGTATTTATTGATCCCATACATAGACGGAGTCGGGGAACTTACGGTTTTCTGCGCTGCCATTATCGGGGCATGTTTGGGATTTTTATGGTTTAATTGTTATCCGGCAGCCGTTTTTATGGGAGACGTAGGCTCTTTGGCCTTGGGCGGCGCCATAGGCCTTGTGGCTGTTTTTATCAAGAAGGAACTCCTGTTGGTCATTGTGGGAGGGATATTCGTCATAGAAGCGCTTTCAGTCATCCTGCAGGTAGGATCTTTCAAGCTTCGCAAAAAAAGGATCTTTAAAATGGCACCCCTGCACCACCACTTCCAAATGCTGGGATGGCCGGAATCAAAGGTGATAGTGCGGTTTTGGATCGTCGCGGCTATTTTGGCTCTTTTTACTTTGACAACTTTGAAGTTAAGATAATGATCGTTCAAAACAAAAAAATCACGGTTGTAGGCCTTGCGCGCAGCGGTATTGCTGCTGCCAAATTTCTGAAATCTCTCGGCGCCCACGTCAGTGTTACCGAGAAAAACAGGACGCCTGCGTTGGAAGAGGCGGCTGCCAAGTTATCGGATAGAGGAATAGCCGTGGAATTGGGAGAGCACTCTCGTTCTTTCATCGATGGCAGGGATCTGGTCGTCATAAGTCCGGGGGTGCGGCCTGACAGTGAGCCTGTTGTATGGGCACAGGGCCTGGGCATAGATGTCGTAAGTGAGATAGAGCTTGCGGCTGACTTCTGCCCGGCACCCATCGTCGCCATTACAGGCACTAACGGCAAGACAACTACCACGACATTGGTCGGAGAGATCGTCAGGGCCTGCGGCAAGAGGGCGCATATATTGGGTAATATCGGCACGCCTTTTTCTTCGCAAGTCCAGGATATCCGCAAAGAAGATCTTGTCTCGCTCGAAGTAAGTTCCTTTCAGTTGGAAACTATCAAAAATTTTCATCCAAAGGTGGCTGTTATTTTGAATGTTACCCCGGACCATCTGGACCGCTATGCAAATGTCGCAGAGTATTTGGGAGTGAAGAAACGAATTTTCATGAATCAGGATGAAAGCGATTACCTGGTTTTAAATTATGGCGACCGTTTTTTGCGCGAGATCGCGCCGCAAACAAAAGCTAAAGTGATATTTTTCAATAAAGACGCATCCGAGGCTGAATTTAACCAGAATCAGATGGCTGCTCTGGCTGTTGTCAAGGCATTGGGTTTGAAGCGCGAGGCCTGTTTGGAAGTATTCAGGGATTTCAAGGGCGTTGAGCACCGCATGGAATTTGTCAGGAATTTAGGCGGTATTGAGTTTATAAATGATTCCAAGGCAACAAATATCGATTCTACGATCTGGGCGCTCAAGAATATCAAAAAGTCAGCTGTATTGATCGCGGGCGGCCGCGACAAAGGCAGCGATTTTGCTTCGATAAAGGATCTGATCAGAGAGAAGATCAGGGAAGTCGTCCTGGTGGGCGAGGCAAGCGAGCGCATTGCCAGGGCTTGGAAAGATGTTTTGCCCATAGAACAGGTCAAGACGTTCCCGGAGGCTGTCAGCGCAGCTTACAATAAAGCACGCGCAGGGGAGATGGTCTTATTTTCCCCTATGTGCAAGAGCTTTGATATGTTCACCGACTATGAGCATCGCGGGCGTACTTTCAAAGATCTCGTCAATAAGTTGAAATAATCGTTCTTTTCGCACTGCAACATCCCTGTTTGCCGACGAAGTTTTTTGCCGTTGACGTCGGTTTAGGGCAATCTCGTAAGAGCCCGACATTGTGTCGGGCACTTCGCTTGCCCTAATCCCTCGTCAACATTTGCCAAAAAACTTCTGATTGTCGGCTTAAACAGGGATGTTGCAGTGCTTCGCGGAGGCCAATAATTTTATGCGGAGTACACGCATTTCGATTTTTGTGATTACGTTGATATTGATAGGTATCGGCGTGGTCATGATATATTCAGCCAGCTCCATCCCTATGTGGCAGAACACCGGGGAGAGCGCTGGTTTGCTGAAGAAACAATTGCTTTACCTTATGATAGGCTTTGCGGCCATGTTTGCCACGATGGCTATCGATTACCAGAAGTTGCGCAAGTTTATCAAGCCTTTGTTTATCGTTGCAGTTATCCCGCTGCTTTTGGTTATTACGCCGGGTATTTCGCGCGAGGTTGGCGGGGCCAAGAGATGGCTGCACGCTTTCGGGTTTAACTATCAACCTTCCGAGTTTGTAAAGATCGCCCTTATCGTTTATATGGCTGATTTTATTACACGAAAAAATCGTGTAATAAAAAATTTCTGGCAAGGTTTTATCCCGCCGATCGTGGCCCTGGGTCTAGTGACTCTTTTGGTATTGCTCCAGCCTGATCTTGGGACAGCCATTTCTTTTGTGGTATTGGTATTCATTATGCTTTATGTATCAGGAGCGAAGCCGTTTCATTTGATCGCGAGTATTTTTGCCGCCCTGCCCTTTTTGTATATCCTTGTTTTTAGCGTTCCTTATCGCCGTGCCAGGATCCTGGCTTTTTTAAATCCTTGGCTTGACCCCAAGGGAAGCGGATTTCAGATAATTCAGTCCCAAATAGCTCTGGGATCCGGCGGCCTTTTTGGTGTGGGCCTTGGCCAGGGCAGACAGAAGTTATTTTATTTGCCGGCCGCGCATACTGATTTCATCTTTTCCATAATCGGCGAAGAATTGGGCCTTGTTGGGGCATGCGCCGTCATCGTACTTTTTATTATCCTGATCTGGAAGATGTCGCGCATCGTTTATAATGTGCGCGAGCCTTTTGGTAAGCTCATCTGCATAGGAGTTTTGACGTTGATAGCTTTCTCTACAGTGGTCAACATCGGTGTGTCTATAGGTTTTTTTCCGACAAAGGGGTTGCCGCTGCCTTTCATCAGCTACGGCGGATCGTCCTTGATCTTTCATATGGTAGCAATAGGTCTTCTTTTAAATGTCTCCAAACAAGAGGATGCCGCTTTATGAAACCAAAAGGAATATCCAAGATCATGGTTTTGGCAGGTGAAAGCGGCGGGCATGTCTTTCCTGCGGTCGGTTTTTGTCAGGGGTTAAAACATAAGGCTGCTCTATCTGCGGAGATCACGTTTGTTACGACGCGGACGCAGAGGTCCGGCGCATGGATACCGGAGGAGTTCAATCCTGTATTTTTAAAGATAAACAGGACTATCGCCGGGCTGTTCAAACTGGTCATCCACGCATTTTATTTGATGTGGCGTATCCAGCCCGATGTAGTCTTCGGTTTCGGCGGATATGTTACTGTCCCGTTCATTATTCTGGGAAGGCTTTGTGGAAAAAGGACGCTTATCCACGAACAGAACGTTGTGCCCGGGAGGGCCAACCGAATTTTGAGCATATTTGTCGACAGGGTCGCAGTCTCTTTTGAAAAAAGCTTACAGTATTTCAAAAAGGGCGATAAGGTTTTTCTTGTCAGCTATCCTTTAAGGGAGACGCTCAAGCGTGTTGAGCGACAGGAGGCCCTGCGTTTCCTTGGCCTGGACAGTCATCTTTTTACTCTTTTGATAATTGGCGGCAGCCAAGGGGCGCGCCGCATAAATGAGTCGATGCTTGAGGCGTTGAAGGGTAATGAGCGCCCGGATCTTATACAGGTCATCCATCTATGCGGAGAACAGGATCTTGACAAGACGAGTAGAGCGTATGCGGAGCTTTCGATAAAGCACAGGGTCCATGCTTTTTTAAACGAGATGCATTATGCTTACTCGGCGGCAGATCTGGTCATAAGCCGTTCGGGCGCAGGCGCTATTTTTGAGATCATGTATTTCGGCCTGCCGTCTATATTGGTCCCGTATCCTTATGCCGGAGCCCATCAGGTTGAAAACGCAAAGTTTTTGGCAGAAAAGGGCGCAGCGCTTCTTTTGGAAGAATCGTCAATGTCTGCGCAAATGATCAATGGCCTTTTGAATATTTTTATTGACGATACAATGCGCCGTAAAACGATGTCGGCGCTTACTGTTTCGCTGTATGAATCTTGCCAGAACCGCAAGTTAGAGGAACTATTGCTATCATGAAAAAGATAATTGTCTGTATGTTCCTTTTATTAAGCTTAGCGGTTTCTCTATTCGCCGAGGATTTCCAGGAGGAAAAGAGCACGCACTTTATCATCTACCACAGGGATATACCAAAGGAATTTGTCAATACGGTGATCGAGTATGCAGAAAGATATTACGATGAATTGAATGAAAAGCTTGGGTTTACGCGTTATGATTATTGGACATGGGATAAGCGCGCCAAGATATATCTTTATCCCGATCAGGATAGTTTCACAAAGGCTACTGGACAACCAGCTTGGGCCGGCGGCGCTGCGGCGTATGACCAGAAGACCATATGGGCGTTCCCGCGCGAGGCAGGATTTTTTGATTCACTCCTGCCTCATGAGATCGGACACATCGTTTTTAGGGAAGTCATCGGAGGTTCGCGCCGGGTGCCTTTGTGGTTGGAAGAAGGCGTGGCTTCTTATTTAGAGCAGGCTAAGCGTTTCGGTTCGGAGAAACTGATTTTGAATGCCATGGAAAATAATACATTTATTCCTTTAAAAGAATTGAGCTCAATAGATTCGCATAGTTTGCGCCAGAACAGCGACGTTACGCTTTTTTACGCGGAGGCTGTAAACATCATGAATTTTTTAATTGAAAAGTTCGGCTCAAGGACATTTAACGAGTTCTGCCGAAAGATCAAAGATGGTAAATCTTTTGATGACGCGCTTGCCTATGCGTATTTTGACATAAGGTCAACAGAAGGCCTTTCGGAGCTATGGGAAAATCATCTGCGCGATAAAATAAAGGCAAAGAGTAAAATAATATTGTGAACAGGCACATTCATTTTATAGGTATAGGCGGTATTGGCGTTAGCGGCATTGCTCAACTTGCGCTTAAAAAAGGGGACAAGGTTTCTGGCTCTGATATCAAAGAAACCGCGATAACCCGCAGGCTCGCCGGCCTCGGGGCGAGTGTCTTTGTCGGGCACAAGTCGGGCAATATTTGCGGCGCTGATCTTGTTGTTTATTCCTCTGCCATACGGCCGGATAATCCGGAGATGGCCGAGGCCGCAAAACTGGGTATTCCGATCAAGCGTCGCGCCGAGTTTTTGAGCGAGCTGATGGCAGATAGAAAAGTTATTGCCATTACAGGCGCGCACGGGAAGACCACGACGTCATCGCTTGCCGCCAAACTCCTTTTGGATGCCGGCCTAAAACCCTCTGTTGCAGTGGGCGGCATCCTGCGCGAAGACGGCGATAATGCCAAGTTCGGTGAAAGCGATTATTTCGTGGCTGAAGCTGATGAGAGCGACGGGACATTCCTGTGTTATACGCCGACGTACTCTATTATCACGAATATCGATCGCGAGCACATGG
Source organism: Candidatus Omnitrophota bacterium (assembly GCA_016235185.1). Taxonomy (GTDB): domain Bacteria; phylum Omnitrophota; class Gorgyraeia; order Velamenicoccales; family Velamenicoccaceae; genus UBA9636. The sequence goes on along the minus strand of JACRLT010000025.1, from coordinate 20,823 downwards.
ATTTTTACCGGACCAAGGAAAATCTTTTGAGATCTTTTTCTAAATTTGTGGATCAGACACAAAAAGGCGGCTGTGTTTTTTATTGTTTTGAAGATGATGCGCTTAAGACTATCGTAAAGAGCGGCCATGTTAAAAGCATCAGTTTCGGCTATTCACCGGATGCCGATTTTAGCGCCAAAGACATTACTCTAGGCCAGTGCCGGCTAAAGTTCACTGTATTAAGGAAAAAAGAGGAATTGGGTGAGGTAACGCTCGGGCTAATGGGCAGGCATAATGCTTTGAACGCTTTGGCGGTCATCGCTTTGGGGATAGAGCTGGGAATAGATTTCCGGGTAATATCTAAAGCGCTTGCCGGCTTTCAGGGCGTGGAACGCAGATTCCAGGTTAAATATGAAGATAAGGATGTTTTTATCGTTGATGATTATGCGCATCATCCAACGGAGATCAGCGCTACCATAGAGGCTGCTAAAGTCTGCCCGCGAAGCCGAGTAGTGGTAGTTTTTCAACCCCACAGGTACTCCAGGACCAAGCTGCTCATGGACCAGTTCGTCAGTTGTTTTTCTAAGAGCGATTTACTTCTGGTCACAGATATTTATGCGGCCGGAGAAGAGCCCGAGGCGGGTGTAAGCGCCAAAGATATTGTCGATCGAGTCAGGCGCCAGACGCATGTTGCGGCAGATTATGTGCCTTTTGCCAGTATCATCGGACGCCTTAAGAGCGATGTGCGGCCGGATGATCTTGTCTTATTCTTAGGCGCAGGAGATATCACAAAAATAAGCGATGAATTTGCCAAAACTTTCCAAAAATAGGTATAAGACGAAAGAGCTATTGCGCGATCACACCACTTTTAAAATAGGCGGCCAGGCGCAAGTGTGGTATGAGCCAAAGGACAAGGAAGAGTTGTCGCGCTTCCTAAAATATGCGGATGATTCTTTGCTTTTATTCGTTATAGGGTCAGGAAGCAACCTTCTGGCGAAAGACGGGCTTATAAAAAAGGTATTTATCCATTTAAACACCCCTGATTTTTTAGATATCAAGATCTCCGGGACAAAAATTTCGGCAGGCGCCGGCGCCAAGATAGGCCGTCTGATCTCCGTTTTGAATTCCAAGGATCTGGGAGGGTACGAATTTCTGGCAGGCATCCCCGGAACCGTAGGCGGGGCGCTTGTGATGAATGCAGGCGCAAAAAATGACCATAGAGACGCGTCAAGCTATCGCGAGATGAAGGATATTGTTCTATCTGTCGAGGTATTGGACAGACATGGGCGCCTATTAAAACTCAAAAAAGACGAGATCGAGTTCTCATACCGTAATTCAAGCTTGAAGGCATACGTTATCGTTTCGGCAGAGTTGGAGCTTTTCCGTGCTGATAAAAAAAGCGTGCAGGAGAGGATCAAAAATAATCTAATCAATAGGATGGGATGCCAGGATTGGCAATATCCCAGCGCCGGCAGTTTTTTCAGAAATCCCGAAGGGGTTGTTGCTGCAGGTAAGCTGATCGACCTATGCGGATTAAAAGGCCTTGTGGTCGGAGGCGCAAAAGTAAGCGACAAGCACGCTAATTTTATAGTCAATGTCAGAGGCGCAAAAAGCAGAGATGTGCTAAAGCTCATGGAAATTGTCAAGAAAACAGTGTATAATCGGTTCAAAATCGAACTTAATCCAGAGGTGGAAATTGTCTCTTAAGGAAAAACGGATAGGCGTTATCATGGGCGGGCGTTCCGCGGAGAGGGAGATCTCGCTTAAATCCGGCTCTGCTGTATTAGATGCCTTAAAAAATACCGGGTTCAACGCCATACCCTTGGAAATTTTGGATGAGACGGAAGTTGAGATCCGAAGGCTTATCTCTTCTTCAGGCGTTCAAGTTGTTTTTATCGCAATGCACGGAGGTTTCGGCGAAGACGGCAGGCTCCAGCATATTTTAGAGAAAGCGCGTTTACCCTACACAGGGCCGCAGGAAAGAGCAAGCCGTCTGGCAATGGACAAGATAGTTTCCCGCAGGTTATTTGAAAAAGCCGGCTTAAGCGTTCCTCGTTACCGCTGTATTAAAAAGGGGCTGCCGCGTTTTTTTTCAAAACTTAGCCTGGCCGGTTTCAAATATCCTTATGTAATAAAGCCATCTGCGCAAGGCTCAAGCATAGGGATATCTTTTATTGATCTGCCGTCGAGGCTAGATGTTGCCCTTGATGCGGCTTTTGGGTTCGGTGACGAAGTTGTAGTCGAAGAGTTTATCTCCGGCCGCGAGATAACGGTCTCCGTCTTTGACGGCCGGGCCCTGCCAATCGTAGAGATCATACCTAAAAAGAAATTTTTTGATTTTCAGGCAAAGTATGAAAAAGGCCTGACAGAATATGTCGTGCCTGCGACTTTGGACGAGAAAGTAGCAAGACGCGCCCAGGAAGATGCTACTATCGCATATCATACGCTTGGGTGCCGTCATTTATCGCGCGTTGATATGATAATCGATAAAAAGGGCGCGCCTGTTATCTTGGAAGTCAACACTATTCCGGGAATGACCGCGACCAGTTTATTCCCCAAGGCGGCAGCTGCGGCGGGCATAGGATTTTCGGACGTCTGCACGCGTCTTTTGGAGTTGGCCTGCGAAGCGCCGGAGTCGCGCTAACAAGGTTTTCGATAGCTACCATGTCTAAGAAAAAGAACCAAAAGAATTTTATGGTGATGTTGGTCCTATTGCCTATTGTGGCAGTGGTGGTATCATCCTATATGGTTTACAGAGGCGTTGAGAATTACATTTCGACCTCTAGCTATTTTAAAGTCCGCGACCTGAAAGTTGAAGGCATAACTGACTTACGTTATGTGGATGTCATGAAACAAGAGATCCTCGGAGTGAATATTTTTGACGACCAGGTTGATAAGTTATCCGAGAAGATCAAAAAGAAATTTCCGACATTTAATAGCGTGATAGTCATGCGGGTCCTGCCGTCTACGTTGCAGATCGTGGCAAAAGAGCGCATCCCCGTTGCCGTGATCAGGCGGGATGTGTTTTATCTCTTTGATACGGAAGGCGTGATAGTTTCTAGCTTCACTCTGTCGGAACCGATAGATTTTCCTGTCATTTCAGGCCTGGATAATAAATTAAGGGTGTTGAAAGTAGGCGCATCGTACCGGCTGGGTGTTTTAAGGGACGTATTGGGTTTGGCGAAGGTGTTAAGGCAGCAGAGGTTTTATATCGATTCCGGCCTCCCCAGGGACAGTAGACTAAAGATAACCAAGATCGATGCCTCCGACCCCGGCGATTTTTCTTTTTATTTAGGTGAATCTATTCAGGTTAAGGTTGGCTACAGGGATTTTGAGAATAAGATCAACCTGTTTTCATCAATACTGAAGTCCCTGTCAGGTGATATAGCCAATGTAAAATATATAGACCTCCGGCCGAAGGAGCCGGCTGTGGCAATGAAGAAGGAAGCGAGCAAACGATGAAGAAGAACACGAAGCACTACCTATACGCTTTGGATATCGGTTCAAAAAAGATGACGCTGGCAGCCGGCGGCCTAAATAATGACAATACGCTTTCGCCTGTCTATATTGAGACGCACCCCTCTAAGGGCATATTCAAGGGTGTTGTCAATGATCTTGCAGCCTTGTCCGGCGCGGTGCAGCAGATATTTAAAAATATGGAGGCACGTACGCACGAGAGGGCTGTGCAGACAGCCTTGAGCATCAACGGTAATTATATCAATACGCGTAATAGCATAGCTGCCATGGCGATTTCAGAGCGCGGTACGCGGTCCATAACGAAAAGAGATATGGAGAAGTTGAATGTTCAGGCAAGGACTCTTGGGCTGGAGCTCGATGAGAACCTGCTCCACGAATACCCGCAAGGATATTCCGTTGATCGGCACAATATGACGCTTAATCCTTTAGGCCTTCATGGCCGCCGGTTTGAAATGGACCTTTTGCTTATTTCGGCGCATGCCGGCTATATTGAAAATATAACAAAGGCAGTCGAACAGGCCGGGTTGGATATAGGCAATCTTGTTTTTTCAGCTGTAGCGGCAAGCGAGGCTATTGTTTCGGATGAAGATAAAGAAAAGGGCGTGGTGCTGGTGGATATCGGCGACACTTTGACCAGTATCCTTATTTTTAAAGACGGCGTTGTCCGCAGGGCCAGGGTGCTTACGTTCGGCGGAAAGAATATTTCAGAGATCATATCAAATTTTTATAAGATACCTTTGGAACTGGCGGATAATATGAAGGAGACATCTTTGGAGATAGAGCACCAGATATCCGAGACAGAAGAGGTAATGATCAAGGCGGAATACGAGTTTAAAGCGGTTAAAAAAATTGAGCTCGCTTCTATTATCAAGCCGGAGATAGATAAATTTACCGCCATGCTCAAAAGCGTTATCTTCGACAGCGGCGTTTCGGGTATCAGCGGTTCCAGCGTTATTGCCACAGGCGGCTTGAGCCTGCTGGAAGGGCTGCTTGAGAAGATGGAGCACGACATTGGCCTGCCTGTTAAGATGGGAAAGCCCAAGGGGCTTACTGATCTACCTATATCTAAAGTTCCTGCCTATACGGCAGCCATAGGGCTTTTATACCTGCAAAAAGAATCCCACACCAGGTTCGGTGTTAATATCCAGGAGCAGGGTAGAAATAAGCTTAACCGCGCGCTAGACTACATCACCACCTTATACCAGGATTACTTTTAAGGAGAGATGGTCGCTCGAAACCTGGAGTTTTGCCGTAATGCAATAGAAAGAGCAGCCGTGGGCGCCGGCCGTGACCCTTTTGGAATTACGCTTGTCGGTGTCACAAAAGGCATAGAGCTGCCTTTGATCTTTGAAGCAATAGACTCCGGGCTCAAGCATATAGGCGAAAATAGGATTCAGGAGGCCCTTTTAAAATTTGAACCGGTCAACGCCTACGCTAAATCAAAAGGCCGGCGCATTATCTGGCATATGATAGGCCACCTGCAGACTAACAAGGCTAAAGATGCCGTAAGGCTTTTTGAGTTGATTCATTCAGTAGACAGTTTGCGCCTGGCGCAGGAGATAGACAGAGAGGCTAAGAAGGTTTCAAAGGTCCAGGATATCCTTCTTGAGGTCAAGACATCTCCGGAAACCACAAAATTCGGGTTTCCTCCGGATGAAGCCTTATACGCAGCCAGAGAAATTTTATCTTTTAGGAATATCAACGTTAAGGGCTTGATGACGATTGCGCCTGCGGTCTCTGATCCTGAGCAAGCGCGTCCCTATTTTTCGCGTTTGAAAAGTCTTCTGGACGAATTGAATAGACTTCGGATTTCGGATTTCGGGTTTCGGATTTTATCTATGGGCATGACCGGAGATTTTGAAATAGCAATACAGGAAGGCGCGACAATGGTCAGGGTCGGCCGCGGTATTTTTGGGGAGAGGAACAAATAGTCGTATGTCACAAGTCACAGTACACAAGTTGAAGATTGGGATCATTGGCTGCGGCAATATGGGCACGGCATTGGTTGAAAATCTAGCCAAAACCGTGGGGCCGGGTAGAATTATTGTTTTTGACAGGGAAACCGCCAAACAAGAAAGCTTGATCAAAGGATTTAAGGTTGGCGGCGCGGCTTCGGCGTTTGAGCTGATCGAAAAAAGCGATATTGTCATTATTGCGGTCAAGCCCCAGGACATCGACAATATTTTGGATCTTCTGAAAGGATGCAGGGATAAATTGGTTGTATCGATCGCTGCAGGCAAAACCTTGGAATATTTAGCTTCTAAGATAGGCGCCGAGGTTCCGATCGTCAGGGCCATGCCGAACCTGAATGCTTTGGTTCAGGCCTCGACAACAGGGAGTTCTATTAATTTATCTGTTCTCCCGTTGCAGAAAAAAGCCGTCGAAGAAATTTTCGATTCGATCGGGACTGTTGTTCCGATCGACGAAAATCTTATGAACGCGTTTACGGCGATTTGTGGCAGCGGTCCGGCCTTCGTGGCATACGTGATGACAGACCTGACCACAGAACAGATCCGCGATGTTTTTGTCCAAGAGGCTCTCGCGTTCGGTTTCCAAAGGTCTGCGGCTGAAACTATGGCTCAAAAGACGATCGAAGGGACCTTGAAGATCCTGAAGTTGAATTTCGACAGGGATGTTTTCATTAAGAAGGTTTGCTCCAAAGGCGGAACAACGGAAGCTGGTATAAAAGTTCTGGAACAAAAAGGCAAAACCGCGGAAGCTCTGTCGTTGGCGGTTAGGGCGGCGGCGCGTCGCGCGGAGGAGTTGTCCAAGAATTAACTTGTGACTGGTGTCTTGTGACTTGGTGACTAGGAGGATTTAATGAGTAAGATCGGTATTATCGGCGGCAGCGGAGTTTATAAGATCGAAGGATTAAAAAACCTGAAAGAAAAAAAGGTCAATACGCCATTTGGTGCGCCTTCTGATGTGTACCGCATAGGAGAGTTGAACGGAGCAGAGGTTGTCTTTTTGCCTCGCCATGGCTCAAAGCATACTATCAGCCCATCGGAGATCAATTACAGGGCGAATATTTTCGGCATGAAAAAACTAAGGGTAGAGCGCCTTATATCGGTTTCTGCCTGCGGTTCTTTAAAAAAGGAGCTCAAACCTTTGGATTTTGTATTGCCCGATCAATTCGTAGACAGGACGAACAATGCGCGCGAAATGTCATTCTTCAAAGGCGGGATAGTCGCGCATGTAAGTTTTGCCCAGCCAGTGTGCAAAGGCCTGGCAAAGAGCATCTATGAATCCGCTAAAAAACTGAATTTGAATATCCATATGGGCGGGATTTACCTTAATATGGAAGGCCCTGCGTTTTCCACAAAAGCCGAGTCTAACCTGTACCGTTCGTGGGGCATGGATATCATCGGCATGACGAATATCGCCGAGGCAAGGTTAGCGCGTGAGGCAGAGATGTGCTATGCCACTATTGCCGCTATAACGGATTATGATTGCTGGTATGAGTCACAGGAGTCTGTGACAGTCGAGATGGTGATCGCTAACCTGACAAAGAATGCCGAGAATTCCAAGCATCTATTAAAAGAAGTCGTATCCCATCTTGGAGCGCCGTGCACGTGCGGTTGTGCTAATTCATTAAAATACGCGATCGTCACGCAGAAAGACGCTGTTGCGCCGGGCATTAAAAAGAAATTGGCCCCAATTATCAGCAAATACATGTAACGGATATGGATTATAAAAACACCTTAAATCTTCCGCAGACTGATTTTCCCATGAAGGCCAATCTCGCTGCGCGAGAGCCGCTACTCTTGGCCGAATGGGAGAAGCTGGATATTTATAAACGGCTGCGTGAATTCGATAAAGGCCGCAAGCTCTTTATCCTTCACGACGGCCCGCCGTATGCAAACGGCCATATACATATAGGCCATGCCTTAAATAAGATCTTGAAAGACATAATAGTCCGGTATAAATCCATGCGCGGGTATGACGCGCCATATATCCCGGGATGGGACTGCCACGGCCTGCCAGTCGAACATCAGCTTTTTAAGGAATTAAAGATAACCAAGGACCAGATAGACCGAGTGAGTTTTCGGAAAAAAGCCCATGATTATGCCGTAAAGTTCGTCGATATACAGAAAGAGGAGTTCAAACGCCTGGGGATAGTCAGTGATTGGGATAAGCCTTATCTTACGCTGGACCGCGGCTATGAACACGCGATATTAAAGTCTTTTGCCCAACTTGTAAAAAAAGGTTTTGTATATAGGGGCCTTAAGCCCGTCAACTGGTGTTTCAAGTGCGAGACAGCCCTGGCTGAAGCAGAGGTCGAGTACGAAGACCACGAGTCAGATTCTGTCTTTGTGAGGTTCGAACTCAAAAAAGACGAGATGACAAAGAAGCTGGGCGTGCCTTTTGAGCCTAAAGCCCACATTATGATCTGGACGACAACGCCATGGACCTTGCTTGCAAACGTGGCTGTGGCTGTGCATCCGGATCTGGAATATCTTGGCATATTGCATAATAACGCGATCGTGATCCTGGCAAAGGAGCTGTATTATAGTTTGCTTAAAGAAAAGTTTGGTTTTACAGACGAGTCGATCCTGTTTACGGCCAAGGGCAGGGATCTGGAAGGTGTTTCATATAAACATCCGTTTGGTTTGCGTGAAGGCAAAGTAGTCCTGGCGGATTACGTCTCAAAAGAAGACGGCACAGGATGCGTACACATCGCGCCCGGCCATGGCCAGGAAGATTTTATGACAGGCCTAAAATACCGCCTTGAAGTGGTGATGCCTGTCAATGAGCGCGGTTGTTTTGACCAGACAGTGCAGGAATTCAGCGGCCAGCATGTTTTTAAAGCTAATGAGCTTATCATCGAGAAATTAAAAGCGCTCGGCAATCTCCAGGCAAGAGGTAAGGTTAAACATGCGTACCCGCATTGCTGGCGCTGCAAAAATCCAATTATTTTCCGGGCTACACACCAGTGGTTTTTAAAGATTGACCACAATCATTTAAGGCAGGACCTATTACGCAGTATCAAGGAAGATATTGCCTGGATACCGCCGTCGGGACAGGAGCGTATCTCTGCGATGGTGGAAAACAGGCCCGATTGGTGCCTTTCGCGCCAGAGATTTTGGGGCGTGCCTATACCGGCTGTCATATGTAAAAAATGCAGTACCCATATTTTAGACGATAGGATCATTGAAAAAGTGGCTGATTACGCTTTGCAGGAAGGGACTGATGCGTGGTTTAATAGCGATGTATCCGCCTTTATGCCGCAGAATTTTAAATGTCCCTGCGGCCATAACGAATTTGAAAAATCCACAGACATCTTAGACGTTTGGTTTGATTCCGGCGTCAGCCATCAGGCTGTTTTAAAAGGCAAACCCGGCATGAAACTTCCTGCGGATCTTTATCTGGAAGGTTCTGACCAGCACCGCGGGTGGTTCCAGGCATCTTTAATAGCCTCTATGGGCATTGACAACAAACCTCCTTTTGGATCCGTCCTCACGCACGGTTTTGTTGTCGACGGCGAGGGGCGCAAGATGTCCAAATCTCTGGGCAATGTAGTCGCGCCCCAGGAGATCATAAAGGATAGCGGCGCTGATATCTTGAGGCTCTGGGTGTGTTCGAGCGACTATAACGAGGATGTAAGGATATCAAAAGAGATCCTGACGTTCATAACGGATGCTTATCGCAAGATACGCAATACCGTGCGTTTTCTTTTAGGGAACTTGAGCGATTTTAATCCCGATGAAGACAGATTGGCGGGTTCCGAGATGCTTGTCATCGACCGTTGGGCGCTTCACAAACTTTCGAAATTGATAGACGATGTGACAGAAGGGTATGATACGTACAAGTTCTATCATGTCTTCCAGAGGATATACAGCTTCTGCAACGAAGACATGTCTTCGCTTTACCTGGATCTTTTAAAGGACAGGCTCTATACTGCCGGTAAGAGATCGAAATTGCGGCGTTCTGCGCAGACAGCGCTTTATGAGATCTTAAAAAGCCTGACCAGGCTTATCGCGCCGGTCCTGCCTTTTACGGCCGAAGAGATCTACAAGTGCATGCGCCTTGAAGCTGACGAGATCCATGAGAGCATTCACTTGTGTTCTTGGCCGAAAATACCCGGCCAGTTTTGCGTAAAGGAGAACGAAGTCAAAGGGATCTCCGAGATCTTAGATTTCAGGCCAACTGTGCTTAAGGCGCTTGAAGACAGAAGGGCTAAGGGAGAGATAGGCAGTTCTCTTGAGGCAAAAGTCGTTTTAACATTCAAGGATGAGAAGATCTTAGCGGTATTTGCGGAACATGCAAAATTTTTGCCTTATATTTTTATTGTATCGCAGGTCTTGTTGAATATAGACGCCAATATCGCGACACCTTACGAGATATCGGTTTCCAGGGCGCAAGGCAAGAAGTGCGTTAGATGCTGGAATTACGGCACCGAGGTTGACGCCGTCAAAGATTATCCAGGCCTATGCGGCCGCTGTATAGAGGCGATAATGTAAATAAATATTGCTTTATTTTTTGTTTCAATATATAATTTGTCAGTTTTAGAAAGCACGTTTCGGAAGAAAAGCCGGTTTTTTAAGGAGGTTTTAAAAGTGAAGTCAAAAAAACTTGATAAAAAGACAGCTAAGATTTACAAGAACCTCTTGCTTGATAAGAGGGAAGAGCTTCTTGGCGATATCAGCCATATTTCCGAAGAGACCTTAAAGAAATCCCAGAAAGACGCTTCAGGAGATATTTCAGGTTATACATTTCATATGGCTGATGTGGCTACGGATAATTATGACCGGGAGTTTTCTTTGGGCCTTGCTTCAAAAGAGAGAACTGTATTAAATGAGATCAACCATGCTCTTGGCAAGCTTGAAGAAGGCGGCTTTGGTTCATGCGAGACCTGTAAGAAGCCAATTTCAAAGATCAGGCTTAAGGCTGTTCCTTATGCTACGCTTTGCCTAAAGTGTCAGCAGAACAAGGAAAAAAAGATTTGAGATCCAATAGAAGTTAAAGACAAAAGGCAGGCCTGTTATAGCGGCCTGCCTTAATTTTTGCCGCAGAAAGCGGCATACCAACCCATTCCGATTGGGTTGGGTATAAGCCGCAGAAAGCGGCATACCAATCCCTCCATGCTTATTTCTATTCTTATATCTTTTTTGGTTGTTGTTTCAGACCAGGTTACAAAATATCTGGCTGATAAGTTCCTTGCCCCATTAGAGTCTTTACCTATTTTGAAAGGTATTTTTCACCTGACCCTGACGCATAATAAGGGCGCTGCCTTTAGTATTTTACAGGGAGGGGCGATATTTTTTGTTATCGTCTCTATTTTGTGCATAGGTGCTATCATATTTATGCTTAGCCGGCCGCGCTTTTTGAAAAGTATGCTTGGCTTTGAGGCAGCGGATAAGATAATACAGGTTTCTCTTGGGCTCATACTTGGTGGAGCCTGCGGCAATCTGTTGGACCGCTTAAGATTCGGCTATGTCATCGATTTTTTGGATTTTCAGGTCTGGCCTGTTTTTAACATGGCTGATTCGTGTATCACTATAGGTGCGATTTTGATAGGCTGGAAGATGTTCTTCGGCGGACGAAAAAAGGAGAAATAAATGCTGCCCATCCTTTATAAGTGTAATTTTTTTACGATCTACACCTACGGTGTTTTTGTAGCCATCGCTTTCATTGTCTCAACTGTTCTTTTATCGAAAGAAGCCAAGCGAACGGGACAAAACGAAGATGTTATTTATAACCTATGCGTCCTATTGCTTATAAGCGGAATAGTATCTGCCAGACTATTTTATATTTTTTTAAATTGGGATTATTTTGCAAGCGATCTTACCGAAATTTTTAAGATCAATCATGGCGGCTTGGTCTGGTTCGGAGGGCTTATAGGCGCTGCAATTTCGGCGCTTATTTTTATGAGATACAAAAAGTTATCGGTCGTTTCTACTATCGACCTTTTTATCCCTTATGTCGCTTTGGGGCAGGCAATAGGCAGGCTCGGATGTTTTTTTAACGGATGCTGTTATGGCAGGGAAGCGCAGTGGGGCATTTATTTTCCGGTCCATGGCCGTACTCTGGTGCCTTCACAGCTCTTTGATTCACTGACTCTTTTGTTGATTTTTTTGGCCTTGCGGTTTATGCGCAAGAGAGCCAAAGGGGGCCAGGTCTTTTCAATGTATCTCATTCTGGCCTCTGTGCAAAGGTTCATGTCAGAGTTTATCCGCGGGGATGAAAGGCCTTTTTATTTTCATTTAAGCATTTTTCAGTGGATAAGCGCAGGTTTGTTTATCGTCGGTATTTTTTGCTACCTTTTTGTGTCATGGAAGAAAAGAAGCGTTTAGTCGCGCCCAAAGAGGCAAATCTGCGCATCGATATTTTTTTAAGGTCGCAGGAGCCGGATTTTTCAAGGACCCATATCAAGGATTCCATCCTTTCCAAGCAGGTCTTTGTCAACAATGAGCCGGTCAAACCCCACTATAGGCTAAAAGTAAATGATGAGGTGCGCTGGCAGGCGCTCGTAGTCAAAAATACAACCCTAGATAAGGAAAACATACCCCTGGATATACTTTATGAAGACAGCGATATCATTGTCATCAATAAACCTTCCGGTATGGTCGTCCACCCCGGGGCAGGTAACCAGTCGCACACACTTGTGAATGCTCTCCTGTTCCACACAAACGAGCTTTCCACCTTGAGCCCGCAGAGGCCAGGTATTGTGCACCGGCTGGATAAGGACACCTCCGGTGTTATGGTGGTTGCAAAAAATAATGCTAGCCACATGGAGTTGTCTAAGCAATTCAAAAAACATACCATTGACCGTCGTTATATCGCCCTTGTCGAAGGAAAAATAGAATTTGACGAAGGCGTTATCGACGTCCCTATCAAGCGCCATTCGGTAGACCGCAAAAAAATGTCAGTTAGTTTCAGCGATGATTCCAAGGCGGCCCATACGAACTATAAAGTCCTGAAACGATTTCCGCTCTATACCGCTGTAGAGTTATTTCCTCAAACCGGAAGGACCCATCAGCTGCGCGTCCACCTGAATTATTTGGGGCATCCGATCCTAGGTGATATGACTTATGGCAGAAAGAAGAATTTTATCCGTCTGGCGCTTCATGCCATAGACCTAGGGTTTACGCATCCTACCACGGAAAAGTTTATGAAGTTTTCTGCTCCGCTCCCGCTAGAGCTAAAAGCGGCAATTCCCGGCGTAAAGATCAGTTAGTCATCGCAATCCAAGCCCCTATACGCAAACTGAATTTTTTTAGCTTTAGGCAGCTATTTCGCAGCGCGTGTCCCTGCGCGCAGACAATATTATTGTATTGGGGTCCTGTCTTGGTTCGTCTTGCGCAGGCACGCTTGTCTCGGCCGCCTGCGGCTAAGCCTTCGGCGGCCGCCTGCGGCTAAGCCTTCGGCGGCACTTCCTGGAATGACGCTTAGGATGGTCGCCCAGCGTGCTCGACTGCGCTCGGGTTTTTCGGCTCGCTCGTCCGCCATTGAAACATTGGCGGCCCGCTCGCACGAAAAACACGGCCTGCGACAATCCAAACCAAGCCACCCCCACCTGGATTTGTCTGCTTAGCAGGAACCCGCACTGCTCATAGAATCTTTAGAATAGTCGGTTTCGGCGTTTCTTGAGCGAAACTGTATATTGATTATCAATGCACTGCGGTATGCCTGTTTAAGCCGACAATCAGAAGTTATTTGGCAAAAGTCTACGAGGGATTGCATTTTGGCTGTAGCGACACGCCCTTGTGCTCGAGGTCGGACCTCGACAATCGGGGCCGAGGTCGGACCTCGATTTAATTAAATGCAAACCGAAGCAGACGGCAAAAAATACCATCTGCGAACAGGATTTGCATCGCGAAGGTAAACGGACGAGACGTAAACCGAAGTCAACGGTCCCCTGCAATCCAGAGGATTGCGGGGATTTTATCCCGGGAATTCTTTGAATTCCACGGGACAAAAAATTCAGTTTGCGAACAGGGACGTTGTGTTGCGCTGATACATAACGCTTGGGTCAGGGAGATCTCTGCGGCGACCCCGGAGCTTGCGAACAGGGATGTTGCTTTGCTGAATAGGAGTATGTTATAATCCATAAATCATGAAGCCTATTAGAATAAAACCGGCGGATGGATTGCGTGGGACCGTTAGGGTGCCTGGAGATAAGTCTATTTCTCATCGCGCCGCTATCCTGGCCGCCATAGCAAGCGGCAAAACCACCATAAAGAATTTTCTTTTTTCCGACGATTGCCTTACGACATTAAATGCCCTGTCTATTTTGGGGGTAATGGTTATTGTGGATAAAAAAGCATCCCGCGTTCTTATTGTTTCCGACGGCCATTTTAAATAACCCAAAGTGCCCTTATTTATGAGAGAATCCGGCACCAGCGCGCGTCTATTGTTGGGCCTGCTTTCAGGGCAGGATTTTTCTTCGAAGTTTACCGCAGCGCCTTCTCTTATGAAACGGCCTATGCAGCGCGTGATCGAACCTTTGACAAAGATGGGCGCGCGCATAAAGGGGAGGGCGGGGTTTTTGCCTTTAGAGGCTTTGCCGGCACGGCTTTGCGGTATTTATTGGAAACAGAAAGTCGCTAGCGCCCAGGTAAAGTCAGCAATCCTCTTGGCCGGCCTTTATGCCGATGGCAAGACAATAGTTGAAGAGCCACAAAAGACCAGGGACCATACAGAGAGGATGCTAAAAATATTTGGAGCTAATATCAGGACAAAGGGCTCCAAAACCTATTTGACTAAAAGTCTTCTGAAAGCGCAAAAGAATATTTTTGTCCCTGGCGATATATCAAGCGCTGCTTTTTTTATAGTTGCAGGGCTCATCATCAAAGGCTCCCGCATTCTTATAAAAGACGTCAGTATTAACCCTACGCGCATGGGCGCAGTCAGTGTGTTAAGAAGGATGGGCGGCAGGATAAAAATATCAAAAAAAAGAGATTTATTCGAACCTTTGGCTGATATAGAAGTCAGATCAAGTAGTTTGAAGGCTATAACTATAAAAGCTGATGAGATCCCTGTCCTTATTGATGAATTGCCTGTTCTCATGGTAGCGGCCAGTATGGCAAGAGGCAGGAGTGTAATAGAGGGGGTGCAAGAGCTAAGGGTGAAGGAAACAGACAGGGTGAGATCGATGGTTTATAATTTGACAAAACTAGGTGTAAATATTAGGGTTAAATCTCTAAAAGAACATGATTCCATCGAGATTTTAGGTGTTCCCGCGTTTAATGGCGCTGATCTACGGAGTTTTTCAGACCACCGAACTGCCATGAGCATGGTGGTCGCGGCTTTGGCAGCAAGAGGCGAGTCAACCTTGGATGATATTTCATGTGTAGGCAAGTCCTTCCCGGATTTTTTAGCGGTATTGAACCATCTTCTTGCAAGATAATAAGTTTTGTTCTTGCTGTAAAATAATTTTGTTGACAGCCTACCTTCTGTTTGATATAGTTAAAAAACCTAGTTTAACCCTGCCTTTCGGCAGACAGGCAATCTAACCCAGAAAATCTAAAAAGCCATGGCAAATCTTACCAAATATCCAAAAAAAACCATTAACTATCTTTCCGGATTGTTTTCCAATGACATGGGCATCGACCTTGGGACCGCCACTACTTTGGTCTATGTAAAAGGTGAGGGGATCGTTCTTTGCGAGCCTTCGGTTGTTGCCTTGAAAAAAGGGGCTACGGTCAATAGGGTCCTGGCTGTGGGTGAAGAAGCTAAAAAGATGCTGGGTAGGACGCCTGGGAATATTCTGGCGATCAGGCCTATGAAAGATGGTGTTATCGCGGATTTTGATATTACGGAAGCTATGCTTCGTTATTTTATAAAGAAGGTCCATAAGAGGAGAGTCCTGGTCAGCCCACGCATGGTCATTGCGATCCCGTCAGGGATCACGGAAGTTGAACGCCGCGCTGTTAAGGATTCAGCTATGCACGCGGGTGCTCGGGAAGTGCATCTTGTTGAGGAGCCGCTAGCTGCTGCCATCGGCGTAGGATTGCCTATTCATGAACCAGCGGGCAATATGATCGTTGATATCGGTGGCGGCACAACGGAAGTCGCTGTTATTTCCCTTTCCGGGATAGTATTTTCAAAATCTATCCGTATCGCCGGAGATGAGTTAGACGTGGCCATCGTAGAATATTTGAAAAAGAATTATAATCTCATGATCGGAGAGCGTACGGCAGAAGATATAAAGATAAAGATAGGCTCTGCATATCCTTTAGAAGAAGAGTTAAGCTTGGAAGTCAGGGGCAGGGACCTTGTGGCTGGATTGCCGAAGATGGTCAGCATTACTTCCGAGGAGGTCAGGGACGCTATCGCAGAACCAGTGCGCGCAATTGTTGATCTGGCTAAGATCGCGTTGGAGAGGACGCCTCCTGAATTAGCTGCAGACCTGATCGACCGCGGTATTGTGTTGGCCGGCGGCGGCTCACAGCTTAAAGGTCTGGACCGTATGATCTCCGAAGAGACCGGGCTTCCGGTGCATATAGCCGAAGATCCAGTAACGGCCGTGGCCTTGGGTACCGGTAAGATATTAGAGCTCGAGAGCCGGTTCCTGCGCGATGTTACGGTTGTGACTAAGAGCGAAGAAGTCTAATTTGTGTTTCCCCCCAAAAGAAAGCTCATAGCATTTCTTTTTTTATTCTGTGCAACCCTTCTTGTTTTTTTTATTTCTTCTCGAGAAGCCGCCTATACCTTCCGGACCGTTACCACGGATATTTCCAAGTTTCCTCTCCTGTTAGTCAGCGGTATAACCCATGAGGCCCGCGCTGTCCTGTTTTTTCATAGAAGTTACTGGGATAATCTTAAACTTCTAGATGAGAACGGGCGGCTGAAGTCTGATATCCTGCGTTATCAGGAAATATCGGCTGAAAACGAACGCTTGACGAAACTTCTTGATTTGAAAATGCGGCTCGCTTACGGGACAGTTGCAGCCCGGGTCATAGGCAAGGATTTTAATTCCTTCAGGGCTTTTTTGCTTTTGGATAAAGGTGAGTCAAGCGGGATAAAAAAATATGCGGCGGTTTTGACGCCCCTTGGTCTGGTGGGAAAGATACTGGAGTTGGGGCGCTTTTCCAGCAAAGTTATATTGATCAATGACCCGGATCTTTCAGTGCCGGCTGTCGTCGTGCGTACTCAAGAGCAGGGATTGGCCTCCGGCACGCTTGACGGCCGCTCTAAGCTAAGGTTCCTGGACTTGGACTCGGACGTCGCAGAAGGGGATACGGTTGCGACTAGCGGCCTGAATATGACATATCCTGCCGGTATACTCATAGGTAAAGTTAAGTTTGTCGGGTTAGAGTCTTCCGGGCTTGGGAAGTTCGCAATATTGGAACCGGCCGTAAAAGTATCTTCTGTCCCTGAAGTCCTTGTAGTGAAGTCGCATGAATAGATTCCTTCTTCCTTTTATTTTTATTTTTTTGAAATTCGCTTTTGTCCAACTTTTCAGCCTGCCGTGGCCGCTCTTTGAACCTGTGCTGGCCCTGGCTGTGATCTATACTTTTTTCCATAGCCTAGACACCAAAGGTTGGCTTATATATGCTTTTTTCTGCGGTTTCGTAATGGACATCTTCGGCTTTGATGTTTTTGGCCTTTACATGTTTTCGTGCATTTTGTCCTGTTTTGCGGTTTCTGTCTTGGCACGTTTCATTTATCGGCAGAATTGGGTCTTTATTTTTCCGATGGTTTTCGTCGGTATTTTTTTGACCAACCATTTTGTCTTGTTCTTCAAAACGGTTTTTCTCTCTCAAGGTTTCTGGATCTCTCAATACGGCTGGGTTTTGGCCCGTATTTTTCTGGAAGCCGCCGGGACAACTCTTCTGGCCTACCCGTTTTATCACTTTTCAAAAAGATGCGCACCGGAACTTACCGGATAATATTATTCTCTTTATTTATAGCCTTGGCACTGGCCCTTTTTTTTGTCCAGGTGGTGCGGGGGAATTATTACTATAAATTAAGCATGAGGAATTCCATCCGTCTTATCCCCCAGGAAGCTTATCGAGGCAGGATCTTAGACAGGAATAATAATGTGATGGTGGATAATATGCTTTCTTTTGATGCGGTCATAATACCGCAGGAGCTTAAAGATAAAAAGGCCGTCTTCCAAAGGCTGTCCGGAATACTTTCGACGGATGTTGATTCTTTATACAGGACCTACGACAAAGGTTATCTTAATCCTTTTACGCCGGTCGCACTTGCCGTCGGTATCTCAAAGCCTACGGCAATTACGCTCCAGGAGGCATCGCTGGACCTTGGCGGTGCGCAGGTGGAACTTAATGCCCGCAGATTTTACCCTTTTGGTTCATGCGCTTCTCATGTACTGGGATATATGGGCGAAATAGACAAAAGCCGCATTACCAAACTCAAAGATTACGGATACGATATAAAGGATAAGGTGGGTTATAGCGGACTGGAGGAGGGCTTGGATATTTATTTAAGGGGGGAGAAAGGCGGCCAACAGGTTGAGGTTGATAACCGGGGCCGTCAGGTAAGAGTGTTGGGATATAAACCTCCTTACAGCGGTAAAGACGTACATGTAACGATCGATCTTGAGTTACAGCAGATAGCGGATCAGCTCTTGGACGGTAAAAAGGGGGCTATAGTCATTATGGATGCCCAGAACGGGGAGATCTTGGTGTTGGCCAGTTCCCCGGGCTTCGACCCAAATGTTTTCGTGGATCGCAAAGACAAGAAATCCCTGAATTTTTATTTAAGTTCGCAAGACGCCCCGCTATTTAACCG
The DNA here is from genome assembly GCA_016235185.1 of Candidatus Omnitrophota bacterium. Taxonomy (GTDB): domain Bacteria; phylum Omnitrophota; class Gorgyraeia; order Velamenicoccales; family Velamenicoccaceae; genus UBA9636. The sequence goes on along the minus strand of JACRLT010000025.1, from coordinate 2,667 downwards.
TGTGACCAGCGGTCAGTTCCCCCCGGGTTCTGTTTTTAAACCAATAACGGCCTTGGCTGCGTACAGGTCAAAAAAATTTAAGCCCTCATTGACTTATGTCTGTACGGGTAAGTTGCGTATTGGCGAGCGGTATTTCAAATGTTGGTCAGAACACGGCCAACAGGATTTCAATCAGGCGATGGGGCATTCATGTGATGTGTATTTTTATAGGTTGGGGCTTACTGCGGGGGCAGACATGATGTCTAAGACCGCTCTCGAGCTGGGTTTGGCTTCTGCAACAGGGATAGATCTGCCGCAGGAGGCCCAGGGGTTTATTCCAAGCCGTATTTGGAAACGCCTAAAATTTTTGGATAGATGGTACGACGGTGATACCGCTAATTTTGCCATAGGGCAAGGTTTTGTTTTGGCCACGCCTTTGCAGCTGGCGCGCATGATGGCCGCTATCGGTAACGGCGGTTTTTTTGTTGTTCCGCACTTGAGCAAAGCGATAGACGGTGTTCCTTTGCCTGTCAAAGAATTGAAGAAGATAAAAATTCCGGATGAATCTCTCGAGCTTGTCCGCAATGCCTTGAGGTTTCCGGTGGCACTTGAGGATGGGACCGCGCACGATCTGGATATCAAAGGTTGGGAAGTATGCGCCAAGACCGGCACTGCCCAGGTATATGGCGCAGAATCCCACGGTATGGTTGCCGGTTTTTTCCCGAAGGACAATGCGCGCTATGCATTTTGTATATTATTAGATAACGTAGGCTCTAGCCACATGGCCGTAGCCATGGGGAAGCAATTATTCCAAGAGGCGCAAAGGAGGGGTAAGTTGTTATGATGTTAAGGCCCCAGAAGACTATTGTGATCGTTCTGCTTATTATTCTTTTTTTGGGTTTGGTCTGCCTCTACAGCAGCTGCCATCAAAAAGGCGCTTTTATTAAGAAAGAGATCTTTACTAAACAGTTGATGTGGGTCGGTGTAGGGTTATTGTTCATGTTTTTGGCATCGCGTTTTGATTACAGGAAGATAAGGCCAGCTATTATTCCGCTGTACATATTTGCTTTTCTTTCACTTTTTTTTGTGCTTGCTATGGGCCGCACCATTATGGGAGCCCAACGGTGGATCGACTTAGGCGAGATATCCTTCCAGCCTTCGGAACTTGGAAAATTCGCCCTGATATTACTTTTGGCCAAGTATTATAGCAGCCGCGGCATCTACGATGTTAGCGGTGCCTTCCCAAGGGCTGCAATATTGAGGGCTTTGGTCATCCCGTTATTTTTAACCTTGCTTTTGACCGGATTGGTCCTGGTCCAGCCTGATCTTGGAACAGCCATTGTTTATCTATTTGTTTTTTTGTCCGTCGCCTATCTTGCAGACATTTCAGGCCGTTATCTTTTTGGCCTTATCGGCATGGGCATTGTTTTTATGCCGTTCTTCTGGCATTTTTTAAAAGATTACCAGAAGTCAAGGCTCTTGGTTTTTTTAAATCCCAATATTGATCCTTTGGGTGCCGGTTATACGGTCATCCAGTCTAAGATCGCCATCGGATCGGGTAGGTTTTTCGGTAAAGGGTGGATGGCCGGTACACAGAGCCAGTTGAATTTTCTAGCAGAGCGGCATACGGATTTTATATTTTCGGTGATAGGGGAGGAGTGGGGATTTTTGGGCAGCCTGGCATTGCTCGTCCTTTACGGCTTTTTGATTTTCATGATCCTGAAGGTATCGGATGTGGCAAAGGATACGTTCGGCCGTCTGTTTTGCGTAGGCGTGGCAGCCCTTTTATTTTTTCATGCCTTTATAAATATCGCCATGAATGTGGGTGTTTCTCCGGTTGTGGGATTGCCTTTGCCTTTTATAAGTTACGGCGGCTCGTCATTGGTCATTAACCTGGTCGCCATCGGCATCGTCTTGAACATCGCTCGGCAGAAGTAATAGCATTGATATTTCGTAGCGCGGGTCCTTTTGCACGCAGACTAAATAATTGTATCGGGGTCCTGTCTTGGTTAGTTTTTCGCACTGCAAGTCTCTGTTCGCAGATGGTATTTTTTGCCGTCTGCTTCGGTTTGCATTTTGGCTGTCCATAATTAAACCGAGGTCGGACCTCGGCCCCGATTGTCGAGGTCGGACCTCGAGCACAAGGGCGTGTCGCTACAGCCAAAATGCAATCCCTCGCAGACTTTTGCCAAAAAATCTGATGTGTGCGTTGCAGGACCCCGCCCTGTTCATAAATCGACATTCCGCTGCGAAAAACGCCAGAAGCAATTTGTAAATTTGAATTAAAACTACAGGAGGGGCAATGATGGGAAAAGGTAAAAATTTTTTAAGAAATAATTGGATTAAAATCGTCCTAATTGTTTGGTTACTATATGGAATTTTGAAATTAAACAGCATTTTATTCAAAGGAACATTATTTGAAGTTGTCTTATGGATTGTTATTGCATTTGCTGCTGGTTACGATTTTGGAAAGAAGCATTGACAAAAATGTAATGAAATTTTAAGAGCTTTTTCTTATGACACGTATAACGCAAGTGCCTTTGAATTTTAAACAGGGTTGGGTTTTGACTGATTTGGTAAGCATCCAGCATCATAGCTGTCCAAATTAGCCAAAAGATAGCAAAAGTTGGTGTTGGTTAACGGATTTATCGCTTTTTTCATGGAATGGCGCATTAAGCCAATCCCAAA
>JACRLT010000030.1 GCA_016235185.1 Candidatus Omnitrophota bacterium | reverse complement strand
TACCAGAACTCCCTGTCAGGGTCGATATCGTTTATGTCCTTCTGGAAGAGGATGTTGTCAATGATGTTCTTGAGTTCGTCTGCTGTCGTTATTTTATCCACATTGACACCACAGATCTCATGAAGCATGGACTTGGCCGAAGCTGAGAACGTGGCGAGGGCTGTTACTGCCTCAAGCGTCTTTATAGTAAGCACGGTATTGCGCGGCTGTCCCTGGATATCGTAAAGGATGCCAAAGTCAGGATCGCCGAATGCCTGAAGGTCAGCTATAGAGATATTCCCATCCGAGAGATCAAGGTTAAAGAGACGGCTCAAGAGCGTATTGATATCATTGCTCTTCGGAGAGGCTAATAGAGTATTTTCAAAAGTGATCACCCTCTCATAGAACGCGATGGCCTTAAAGATATTCCTCTGTTGGCCCTGCTCATCATATAGCACGCCGAATCGAGCATCGCCAAAAGCCCTTAAGTCATTGATGGATATATTGCCATCCGTTAGATCCAAGCCGAAATTAGGATAAAGGATACGACCAGTGATAGGCGCGGCTAAGTTAGAGGCGAGCAACTGTTCTTTGAATGCGACGGCCATCGCGTAGGAATTGACAGCAGCAGCCATGTTACGGCCCTGGCCTGTAACGTCATAAATAATGCCGAAGTCTGATCTCGTAAAAGCATTAAATTCATTTGCGCTGACGCGGCCGTCCATCAGGTCAATGCCGAAATTCGGGATAAGAATAAGGTCATTGATCTCCTGCTTCTTGGGTGAATCCAGCCAACTGCTATAGAAGCTGATGATATCAGGTAAAACGCGGAATTCAGGGTAACCAAAGGCCTTCAAGTCATTGTCATCATAAGTGTTGTCTAAAATATTAACGCTTAAGGTGGAAAGGATGGCGCTGTTTATCTCCTGGGCATGCAGCAGACCAAGAATATTATCATAATAGGTAATGGCCCTTTCCCAGAACGGCACGAGTTGCGTTAAGTCGCGCGGCTGGCCCTGCGTATCGTAGATAATGCCGAAGCCTGTTGAATTAATAATATCTAACTCTGTTGCGTCGATACCGTCCTCAAAATTTAAGCTGTAGGTGGGAAGTATTTTGGTACCCATCTCGTTGCGCAAACCGGATGTCTGATAGTCGCTTAATAATATCGCCGCATCCGGAGGCAGATCAGACGGCAGTATCGCATCTCCTGCCTGGTGTATGTCAACAAGGCCGGCCATCCTGGTTTGATCAAGATACCCCTTGATGCCGACGGTATCTATCGCGCGGCCTGACAGCCAAGCGTCATATTCCCTCTCCATCCTGACGGCAAAAGCATGGTCGCCTGTCTTATTCGCGACTGTCTCATGTATCAGTGCGCGCGCAAGATTGTCGGCATCCGAGCCGCTAAGATAACCGTAATAAGGTATGAATATAGACTTGACCTTGCCGCCATTGCTCACCTGCCTGATCAGGGTAGGATGTGTCTTTATCTCATAGCCGCGGCTATCCAACAAGTCAGATACTTCTGCGTTGCTGCCGAAGGCATTGACCTTGGAGAGCGCCTTGTTAAATACTTCGCCTTGTTTGCCGGCGAGCTTCCTGACATCCACCAACTTCTCCTTGCCTAAGAAATGTTTGAGTAAAACTTCGTCATTGTTGAGCTGCCTGTAGAAGTTAGTCTGGCTTCGGAAAATAGCCTCAAGACGTTCTGCATAAGCGCCCTGGTTATCGACAATTTTCAATACCTGGGCCCAATAAAGCATCTGACGGAAGTCACGGCTCGTAGTATGGTCCATTACCACGCCTGCAGCCTTGGCTATCCTCTCGACCTTTGCGACATAAGGCATAAGTTCGGCGCGAGAGATTCCTTTAAAAGAAGCCGCATATTCTTCGTGAGCCAGATATTTATAATACGGCTCTGCGGCATAGGCTGCTGTATTAGCTATAGCCGGCCGCAACATATCTTTGTTGATATCCTGGGCCATCTGCGACGCTAAGGCCCAAAGCTGGGAATCGCCTATATTCAAACCTTCGGCTGCTTCACGGACGCCTAAGAAACGCTCCAAATTGACAGTGGTGTATTCTTTTGTCGTATAGTTACTAATGAGGCTGTGGATTTCTGTGGCTTCTTTGAAAGCCTCATCTTGCAGCAAGCCTTTCTTCATAAAGAAGACGGTATTTTTGAATATCTGTAGATCGCCTGATGGGCCAAAAGCGTTATCATTAAGACGTCTTAACCATTCAATCGTCCTGTTGGCCAGCTCAACACCTGATACTGTCGTGTCAGCGGCTTTGATAACGGATTGTATGGCCGGCAAGAGATTACCCTTGTTTATACCTTCAAACACACGGCGGGCTTCAGCCGGTTCTTTAGAGGCATAATGCTCTAATACCTCCAGAGAGCCCATGTCCGTCATATCAACAGAGCCGCCAAGCATAGACGCGACATCGCGCTTGATCCTTATTGCGTTATCCAGGTGTCGGCCTGCAGCCTCCAGGCCATCTATCTTAGCCAATGCCACAACATAAGCGAGCGTCCAGAAATCAATAGGCTTTCTGATATCCATAGGGGCCTGGCGCCTGCTTAAGAGGTAGTCTGCCACGGTGTACTGCAAAGGTGTCTTTAAGGATCTGGCAACTGCCATATCCTTAACTACTTCGGTGAAATTCGAAACAATACGTTGATCTGCCGGCCGTGCGGCATTGGCTCTATCGAACGCATCCCTGTGGGCGATGAAGGCAATAATATCTCTCTTCTCTGTAATACCAAATTCAGCCAGGGCCTTTGTCAGCTCAGGCGCAACATCGTCTGTCCACATGCCGTTTAGCTCTGTCCATCCTGAAACTTCATAATTGGCAAGGCCTGTTGCCAGGTCTTTTGCGAACGGCTCAAAACGCTTATCCAAGAGGATAGCCCCAACAGGCTGGATCAAAGGCGTCTTGCTCTCTGCAACCTGCGTCTTGCCAAAAGATTTTAGCGGATTCCAGGTAAAGTTAAGGTTTTCCCTGCTATCTGCGCCGAGCTCATATGCGCCGTTGCCTACCTTTGTGTTTACAGACCCATTATTACTGCTATTTGCGCCGAAATCAAAAGAGCCGCTTAGATCAACATAATAGTCTGCGGTGTCAATCTTGACTCCCCCTGTTGTATCAAGCGCACCGCTTCGAGGAATAACGGCCAGATGCGGAGTTATCATGCCGTTTATGTTCTGTAAACTTAACCGCCCAACCACCTGTTGCTCGTCTATGTTATAGCCAACCTCGATGTTAGTCTGGATGCCGCCCAAAAGCCCCCTGTCCTGCAACTTTAAACCAGGCGTAATAGCGCCATCTTCGTATGTAACAAAAACCCCGCCTGTCATGTCTCCTACTGAAGAATGTCTTAACGCCTCAAAATTGATATGGAGGCGGCCTCCGTCATAGCTATCTGTAGCTGAAGACCTGATCTCCCATGTCTTCGTTGCATGGTTCCAGAAGAAATTGGCGCCTGTTTCATTGGCGGCCAGGCTGACATAACCTTGCCCGTCGGCTAACTTGTACGGCTTGCGCCCGGCGAAGCCAATGCCGCCGTCTTCTGTAAGCAATACTGTCAAGGATGTGCCGCCCGACGTTGTGTTTGTAAAGGCAATTGTCACACTGTCCTTTGGCACTCCGTTTCCAAGAATATTTTCGGAGGTATGGTTGTAAGTAACCTGGATATTCTGCGTGGATGTCTGACCTTGGCGGCCAATGTTGAACGTGAACTGCTGTTCTTCAGGCGACTTGAGATCAAATGAATCTTCGAAAGCCTTGGATTTCATCCAGAGTTCATGGATAAGGTCTACGGTTACCGCGCCACCTGCTATGTTGCCGGCATCGAGCCTGTAGAACATACGGCCTGCGAAAGACTGTTCCCTGTTCCAATCCAAGGTATCGCTGAAGGCGGGTATCTGTGCTGAAGTTTGGCTGAGACTGAAATTATCGTCCTGATAGATCCTATTCTGGCGCAGGGCCTCGTAAACGGAAAATTCCTTCGGAGTCATATACGCATACTGGCGCTTGCCGTCTTTGGCCCTCATCACGCGGATGATAACGCCCTGATCAGTCAGGTATTCGTCTGTGCGCACTACAGGCGCTTTTTCGCCAATGCCTGTCTTGGAGATCTTCTCCAAATCTTTCAAAACTGCCACAGCCGCATTGTCTATCTCCTTGTTCTGGCCCCTCTCCGGCAACAGGTATGAAACCAGGTTTGAGATTAACATTATGCCTGTTACCATGGCATCTGAAGCGATACCCAGATTTATACTTTTTGGATGCGACTTCTGGAAATTAAGATAATCCCACTTGGCCTCAATGAGCGCGCCGTTTAAGGCTTTGGCATAATTGTTCCTTAAAATAACCAATTGCTCTAATGCCTTTATATCGGCCCTTACATATGCCTCTTCGATTGCGCCTTCTATCTGGGCAAGGTTATGGGATGGATAAACAATGCCCCTTGCTTCAACTGTCCGCCTGACAGAGCCAAGCAGATCACGGTCTTCAGAGGAGAGTTTAAGTTTGTCTGCAACGTCGAAGATGTCGCCGCTATAAATGACGAGTGCCTGGAAATACTTGGTGAGGTAGTCCTTATAAATATCGCTCTCTTCGGCGCTGCGGCTATAACGCAGCATGACAAAGGCAAGATTGACAAGCGAGATCTTTAAACCGTCATTCAAAGAAGGCCTGACTTCCTGCAGGAGGGATACAAGGGCTTCGGATTGCTGAACATCGTGGAGGTTATTAAGGTAGGACGCAGCCGCATCAGGCGGAGGCAGGTTGCCTATAATACTGCGCCATTCCATAATGCTGCCCTTGGTAACTATATCGCTCAAGGATTGCAATAGTATTCTTTCTGCCTGGGTCTCAGATTCCTCCATATATATCTGGTTGGCTTTAAAGAGTTGCTGGAGATCTTGCATCCGGACAATAGCCGCCTCGCTGTTTGAAGTCTTGCTATTCTCCCTTGGCGTTGTGTTATCATCCTGCGGCAGCGCGCCGGCCACAAGTCCGAACCTCAACTCATTAGCCTTCTTGTAATAGGCATTCTTTAACTCAAGCCGCTTTCGCTCTGTTTCGCGGCCAATAACCTGGATTTCATCCAGTTTATGGGCTATCCAGTTATCCGATGTCATAATTCCCTGGTCATTTTTAATTTGGCCGCCTTCAGCCAACGTCATAACCGAGTAAATACCCAGATTCTCTAAACCGCCTATTAAACCAGCTTCTTTTCCTACCCTATATGCAGAGGGCAGTTTTTCGTTTCCTAAATCTGCCATATCTTTATTAAACCTCTGATCCGGCCCAAACCAGTTGTTCCATTCAATATCGTAAGCTTCCGTTGCTTTTGTAAGCGCCTGAACGTATTTCTCTTTAGATGTAAGATTGCGCTCAAGGCTCTTAAGCTGGTTCCTGGCCATCTTGACGCCAGGCGCATCTTCTGCCAACTTCTTTGTCCCGGTAAGGTCATTGAGCTGTGCCTGTTTTATTTCTTTAAGGCCGCTGCGCACATATTCCAATTCCTTATCCAAGGCGTTGAGGCGAGTTTCTATTTGCGCAGGCACCTGTTCTTTCAGCTTCCTTGCCTCATATGTCTTACGGCCTTTTTCAATAAGGGCCTTGGTGCTCTCTGTCCGGAGATAACGCAGCCGTGCCTCAAAGATCCTCTCCTCGACGCCTATGGCCTTTTTGCCTAAACGGGACTTTACAAACTCTGTTATCTCTGCGACAGGGACAATGGAATTTTCAGCCAAGAACGTAGCGGCATTCCAAACATCCGGCTCCTGCATTTTCAGGGCATTGTTGACGAACGCGGCCTTGGCGTCTGTTGTAACAAAGTTTTCAAACCGATCAGCTTCAAGCCATTCCTTGTTCTGGTAACTAATCTTGATGATTTCAGAGACAGGCATATCTTTGCTTACGCCAAGAGGCTCATTAGCTGGCTCCTCCTGTGCGCCAAATGCCGCAATGGCCCTGTCAGCTCCCTCTGTATCAAAGTGAGTGACAGGCACCTCAAGAACCGCAGTATTAATAACTTTACCCTCTGCTGTTGGCTGGCCTTTCGGGCTATCCAAAAGATGCAATATATTCTCAGGAGAAAACGCCCTCAAATTCTTTACCTTCTCTGCATATGTTATATGCTTATACAAGGCCTCGTAGCGCTTGGCAATATCAAGCCTTGCGTCCTTAAACTTTTCACCGAAATCTTCGCTGCGCTTTTCAAACTTTGCAGTCTCCTGCGCCACTAATAAATTCGGCTGCTTGCCGACGATGCTTTGGATGACGTTATCTAATTTCTTCTGCTTGTCAAAGAACGTCAGGGCAAGCACAAAGCCTACGCTTAACTCATTGTTTTCATACGTCAGGCCCACATTGAAGAAGATGTTAGATAACCACCCCAGATCTCTCTCGGTCAGGCTATATTTTCCTGCATGGTTCTTTAATGCCTCAAGCATTGCCTGGCGTCCATTTCCAAGATCAGCCGCGATAAGGCCCTTGAAATATTGATCCGTCATGGATTTATCCACATAATAGCCGAACTGCCCGGCATAGGCGTTCTGCGCTGCGGCATAGGCCCTATAGGCAACATCGTAAACAAGAGGCTGGGTTGATTTAAGCGCCGACATATTCTCAAGATCCCGCATGGCTATAATAACACGCAGGAGCAGGCCGTGTCTGTTAAGGACATCTTTGCCTACTGCACTTCTCAATTTCTCTGCCCTTATTATCTGCTGCACATCCTGGTAAGTGATGGGGAGTTTATCGGAACCGATATTTTCCACATCGTTTATGATGTCGCTTACTACGCCGCCAAAATTGATACTACCCTTGAAACCATTGCTATCTCTGCCTGCTTCTATCTTCAAATTGGTCAAGGAAGACTCTTTGTTGCGGCCTGAAAGCGCAGGCATATTAATATCTTTTTCGGAGAACTTCAGAGGCTCGGGCAGGCCGTAATGCGTATCTGTGTTTAATTGTTCATCTGGGCGCATAGGCCTATACACTGCGCTTAAGACAGACAGGGTTGCCTGATAAAGATCAGACTTTGCAAGGATGCCTATAAAGACATTTTCATTCAGCCACTGCGTAAATGTATTGAAATTCATCAGGTCATTATTTGTCGGTTCGGCAACCGTAACACCTATATTATTGATTATGCTGATAACTACTTCTTTAGCCAATTTCTGCTGGCCTAAAAGAGCCTTATTACCGGGCTCAGAAGAGAGCGTCACCGGCTGGACGCTAGCCACGTCTTTTAAGCGCAGGGTATCCTTGAAGCCTTTTTCCTTGATATATAGGCCCAGCACATCCTTAAATGTTTCTTTATAAACCGGTGCCAGGGCCAGGAGCTGGGCCCTGGCTGCATCAATAGCAGCCATACGCTTATCCACGTTAGTTTCAGACGCGGCAATAACAAAGCCTTTTAAGATATTCTGGATATTTTCGTCGAGCAGGGCAATATCTTCTTTCTCCACCCTGGCTAACAGCGTCTGTTGTATCTGCCTGCGCAGGCCAAAAATTTCAGATGCCTGCCTGTCTTTTCTCTTTAAGGCATCAGCCTCTTCCTTTGCGAGGCTGATAATGTCTCTTGCAACAACAAGCCTCTGCTCTAAGACGTTAACGCGCGCTTTTATGGCAGACTTTGTTTTCTCAAACGCCTCTAAGGCTGTTTTTATATCGGATTCATGTTGCTTCAGCACAGCCTGGTCATCTCGATCCAAAACCGGCTGGCTGATGTTAAGATCGAATTCTTTTCTTGCCACCTCAACCAGCTTTCTCTTTTCGGATACAATAGCCTGATAGATATTTTTCAACTCTTGTTCTCTGACCTGGCCGGCTTCGCTTGCCAGGCGCAGCACATCGATTTCAGATATCCACAGTTCATTTAATAAAGGCAGTTTCTTGTTTTCGTAAGCAGCCATAAAATCCCGATAATCTTTACCCATCTGTGTATCGGCTTTTGGCGCATATGCCTGCTCAATGCCATTGTGCGCCTTTATATAATCCATGAAGGTTTTATCCTGGAAGGCATTGCGGCCTTTTTCAAGGCCGGCTGCGTCTTCGGGTATCAAATTCCCATAGATATCATGCACATTGCGCAGTTGTAAAAGCCCGATGATACCAGCGGTCTGCGGCGTAACGCGGCTATCTTCCAAGAGTAAAAGTTCATTCAAAGAAGCGCTGCGCACATAAGCCTTAGTCATGCCCGCTATGGCATTGTCAATACTGCGGATAACGGCACTCGTGCCAGGCGCCGGGAACGCAGCCTTTGTTTCATACCGCTCAACGATTATGTCTTTTAGCATCTGCGCCAAGACTTGAGATTCCTGTGGCAGTATTTCTTTAGCTGTGTACTTGGTTTTCAAAGCCTCTGTAAAAGACTTGCGGGCTGCGCTAAAATCGCCTTTGAGAATATTATCAACTGCCGCCGTATAATTGGTGACTATTTTCTTGTGGTTAGAAAGAGTGGTGTTGATATCCTTCAATTCATTTGTCAGCGGCTGTAGTTTGGCGTTTAATGCCTTCAGCAGTTGCGCCTCTTGAGCCAGGCCATTGGCTGCTATGGCGATAGATGCGGCATTATAATCTCTCACACCGATGAGCGCTTTCTGTATTTCCAAAGATATTCTCTTATGCTCTAAGGCCTTATCCTGAAGGTTTACATCTTTCTTTATCTTTGCATCTTCTTTGGCAAGATTCTTCATATCAACTGCGGCTGTCCAGGACTGTGTTAGATAATCTATTGAAGCAAGATATTTTTCTCTTCCAGCATTATTTACGAGAGCAGCATCAGCCAATTTCTTCATTGTTTCGACCTTCTTAACATCCCCTGCTAAAACATCGCCTAAGCCTGCCAGCCTCGTTGTCATAACGTTAAAGCGCTCTATGCGTGCAGCGTCTTTGTCTTTATCCAACCCCTTGACGTGCGACTCTATCAGCACATTAACCGCAGGAATATTTGCCTTTTCGACAGCCTTTAAAGCACTGATCTCTTTTTCTTTCGCAACCAAGGCCTTTTTGTTCTCTTTCTCGGTCTTTGGCTTCTCTTGCATCTGCTCAAAGCCCGGCAAATTGGGCAGTTTTGGCGCGACATCCTTGCCTGCCTGGAGTTTCTGTTTTGTTATTTCTTGCTGGGCAATTTCAATACCAGCCAATTCATTCCTAACACTCACAGAGAGCTTGACGTCAACAGCCGGCGCTTCCTTGAGAATCTCTTTGTAACGGTTAAGCACAGCCTGTTTCTGCTTTAATTCTAATGCTGGGATCTCGCTCTCATCGTCGGCCGTAAGCTTCTGCTGGGCCAAGCTATAATAGGAAATGACTGCCGGAATATTAGCAATGTTGACCTTAATATCCTTGGCCTTGTCATAGCCTACAGTGGCAGTTACATCCTGAAGTTTTACTTGGGCTATCGGGTATTGAGCTTCCGTATATTTTGCCGCAAACTTTTTAACTTCCGGATCAGTGATCTCGGCAAGCGACATATTGTACTTATTCATGGTGTTCAAAACGCTCTGCAATGTTGTCATGTCCCTAACCTGCTGCCTATAGGTTTCAGCTTGTGCCCTCTCTGCTTTTATTGACGGCCAAAAGCCCTTTGCCCACTCTATAAGGTTAAATGCCGGAGTCTGCCTTGTAACTTCCTTGGCCCAGCTATCATTTTTAAACTGGTACTGCTCTTTTTCGTGCTTTAGTTTTTCAATGTCTCTTTTTATAACCGCCATGGCATCTTTTGGCGTCTTGTCCGTCAGGCCCGCGTTCTTGGCTTTGATGGCTTGATCTATGGCCATGGCTTTTGCAGCATCTTCGCGGATCATCTTCACATACCCATTAAAATCTTTTGCGTGTTTGTCTTCCATCAGCTTACCTACGTTTTCCTGATTGATAGGCGCGGTTATGCCGATGATAGACTTTAACACAGCTTCCAATGCCTTACGATTCGCCTTGTTTTCTGGTGCAAAGATATCCTTAAGCGAATCCGGATAAGAATTATTTTTGAGTATCTCCATGGCCTTTTCAGGTGTAACCGTCTCTTCTTTTTGCAGATCCTGCATAGACAAAGTCTGAACCATGCTATTTAAATCCTTTATTGAAACTTTAGCCAGCGGCGCATTCTTTACCAGCTCAACAATGGCCTTCTGGCCTTCGGGGGTGATATTCTTGCTTGCGGCCAGCGCCTTAGGCAACATTGTATTTGCCCAATGCTTATTCAGCTCAACCAGGATCTTCTGGTCAGCAGATGGGATATTCTTCCACTCCATTGAATCCTTAGACAATACTGTATCTATCACCGTATTGCTTAAACCTTTCTTTTCAAGCAAGTCTCTGTTATCTTCCACAGAGACCTTGATTTCGTTGTAGTTAAACCACGATGTCAAGTCCACGCCTTTAGGCAGGATGACGTTCTTCATATCCACGCCTTGGCTTGCGGCATACGGGGTAAGAATACCCCACGCCTTCTTAAACTCCTGGCCTATTACGCCTTTCTTGTCTAGCGTGATAACCACGACCAAGGGCTTGGCTGAAGCCGGGAGTTTCTTATTACGGTAAGACGTAAACTCTGTAGTCGTATAGTCAAAAGTCTTCTTGGAACCGTTCTCATCCAAATACATTGCGCCGTCCTGTGTGCCAACAATAATGCTCGTCTCATCACCCATAACCACATGGGGCACCACTATGCCAACGCCTGTCTTTCCTGCCTGCTTAGCAACGCCAGCTATGTCTGTCTTTGTTGTTATCTCCACATTGCTCACCTTAACACCGGTCCCAAGCGCGTTCTTTAAGATATCTCCGCCAAACAGCGGCTTCATCTTCTCCCACTTCTTCGCATTGTCTTTGGAAGGCATAACCTGCAAAGCCTCCAAAGTTTCTTTCTGTTGCTTTGTGAGATTCTGCTGATTCGAATTCAGGAAATTATCAATATCTTCGACATATGGATTGGCCAAACTTACAAATTCTTTAAATTCAGGGAAGCGGTTGTGCCCTCTCATAAACTGCTTCACTTTACCCTCTATGGTGCCCTCTCCGGATACCTCCGCTAATTGCTCTTGATGGTTCTTCATTTGTGCCCACGCAGAGGCACCCATAACCAAGTTATTCCAAGCCTCGAGGTCATGTTTTCCTCCGATGACATCATGGGTAAGTTGAGATAAATCAAAACCAAGGGTTGAATTAACTGTGTTCAGTAGGTGCTGTCCCCAAGCGATGGCACCATATTTGCCTTCCAGGTTCTGGGCAAGGGTATTAAGCGCTTTACCTCCGAGATCCTTAAATATCGGGTGTTCTGCCATCACATGGCCGCTTTTAATCACAGCTCCAATCTCTGCGCTGATGATCCACATATGCCAGAAGCTAACCGCAAATTCTCTACCGCTGCTCAACCACAGCGCCGCGTAAGGATTATTTTTCTGGATAGCAGGAAGGGTGCGATAAACGAACGGATAAGCGGCTGTGGCAAAAAGAGTTGTTAAAGTGAAGAGAGTAGCCACGACCGTTGGCGCCACATAATATTTTAAACCAGCAACTTCCCTATTCTTAAATGTAGCTTTGGCGGCAGATTCAGGGGAATTCTGCGCAACGTGGTCTTTCAACATTCTGACCAGGCCAGGGTTTGTGATGGAACGGACGATGCCGAGAGAAACGATCCTGCTCAACTCACCCTTGTGGATGTTTTCTCTCTTGTCCCACAGCACAACAGGATTCAGGGACTCAATAGCGCCCTTCGTTGTATGCCTGATCTTAATATCTCTTAAAGCGCTTACTAATCTCGGCAAAGCCTGCATCTTGAGACCGAGAACGATAAATCCTATCCTGCCGAGTTCCTGCAAAGTATGAGATAAACCATATTCTGTAAATAAGGCAGCGACTTTTGCTAGGCCAAGTGCCGTTAATGGTGACCAACTCGCAATCTTTACGGCTGTCAGAGGCTCTATCAACCCAAAACCACTAAACAGGATCGGCAACACCGCGTGGCCTACCACAGAACCCCAATAGGTTAGCTGACCCCTCACTAAACCAAATTTGACTAAACCCATGGTTAACGGGAAGGCCCGGTTTAACCTTAGAAAACCGTTCCGGATAACATAGCTTAGACGATCTATCTTGCCGGCATGTTTAAATTCATCTTTATAACGTTGAGCAAGGGCCTCAACTTCTGCGCTATTCTTGTATTCCTCAAAAAATCTATCGCAGTCGATATTATCTTGAGTTAACCGGATAAAGAACTCATATGTCACCTTGACAAGAAGCGGCAATGCAATGCCGACCGCGAAACCGGTCAATGTTGAAACAGAGAATAAAGACGGCGCGATCTCTTTGAGTGCCATGCCGGATTTGAGGTAGGGGAAAGAAGCGCCGATAAGCGTTCCCAGGGGCACGGTGAATAAAGTGTATTTCTTATAATTTTTTATCCCGTCTATCATTCTTTCGCTAAATGATAACGATGCTTTTGCCTGAGCCTTTTCTTGAGCTTTTGCCTTAACCTGCTGGTGATACAAATCATTTGTAGCTAAATTCTTTTCTCGCGAGATGCCTTCTATCTTTGTGAATTTTGAAATAAGCGGCAAGCGGTTGATTTTCTCGGCTATTTTAGAACCCAGCAGATTGGAAACTTTTCCGAAGATAAGCGTTGGCACACCCTTATTAAAAAATGCCCTTCCGTTATTAGCTCCGTAGGCCAATGCTGCTATGGCACCGGCTCCCGGAACGAGCATCTTCAGGGTTGGATACGCATTGATAATTGTTTGTAATGACTTGGGCAGGACTACTTCTAGATTTGTAGTTGCATATAGTATGCCGACAGTTACCGGGAGAGTAATAAAGCTATGCTTCAGGAAGATCAGATTATTCTTGAAAACTTTGAAATCTGGCCCCCTGATGCCTCCTTGCTTAATAAGAAGAGCCTGCTGAAAGAATTTGTAAGAAACACCTACAAGCGTCAAAGCACCACCGCCAACCGCCAGAGCTGGAAGCGTGGTAGTTAATAATGCTGTTGCCCCAACTGCAGCAGCCAGATATCCGGCTCCAAACGCAAATGAACCTTTTGCAGTTAATCTGCCTTCTGAAATAAACTTAGATAAAATAGGTGAGGAATTCCTGAAGTTCTTCTCAACCACCGGCGAAGAAACAATCGGGCTGGAGACGGTATTCATCGCACGAAGTTCTTTGAGCTCTTTGACGGCCTTGGAGAATTCAGTGGATAGATACTTTTGTCCGCTTGCCAATACATCGCTCGGCTTTAGGTCAACAATAAAAGTATCCACAGGGATCTCAGCGCGGACCGTATGGACATACATCACGCGGGCATTCATTTCCTTGGCAGCAGAAAGCACCATCCGCAAAGAAGCTTCATTTTTCACATCTATAGAACCTAAATAATAACGGCTGCCGATGCTGTTAAGATAGTCCAAACTCTTCGTAAACAGTTGTTTCCCGAAGCCATATCTCTGGATATCCGGCGACACAACAACCACGCCTTTTGGAATAATGGACATATCTTCACCTATCAAATTGTGTTGTAAGATATGAATTCCTTTGATGTCCGAAGGCATGGCGCGGACAACCCAGGCTTTTTGGATGCTCGCCTGTTCATTGGCGAGAACTTCATGGGCGATATTGAACATGGCTGCCGTGCGCTCATACCGCACCCGCTCAACTTTATCATCCTGGTCTACGGCTAACTTTTCATAGAGATTGGCTAATTGATTAGTCTCTGTAGCGAGCCAGTTGTATCTAGATGGTTCTACGACCTCGATCGATAACTTCTGTATCGGGCTGGAGGAAAGCTTAACAGTCAATTTATCCTTGACAGGTAACATGGCAAAAGATATACTGCGGCCTATGAAGAAAGAAGCTAAGAAGACAGATAAATCCGGGTTTACGGCAACTGAAGCCGGCTCGTTCTTTGAAGAGCTAAGAAGCGACTTTAGAATTTTTGGAGAGAAACTAAAGAGTTTAGATGATAAGTTAGACTCTACGATGGGTATGGTCGCCAAGAATACTGAAGATATTACATTTCTTAAAATAGTTGGTGACGGCACAAAATTTGAACTTACCAAAATTAATGGCAAGCTTTCCAAGATCGAAGACGACCTGCGCATCATCAAAAATGACCTGAAAACATTTGACAGGCGCGTCGTTTCACTTGAAGAAACCACCCGCAAATAATCAATCACACCGTTAAGCTTTCCTGCAGCATCAAACAGCGATTTACGATTCCTATGGTTATTTCTCACCGGCGAAGATACAATCGGGCTGGAGACAGGCAATAAATCAACCAAGAAAGTATGGACTTTAATGCCGGGCTCTACTTCATGTAAGCCAACAACCAGTATGTCAACGTCTGTGTCCATCTTATTAGCTGCGGAAACAATGGCCCCGAAAGATTTAACATTGTCAGAAGAAATACTGGCAAGGTAATAGCGGATCTTTTTATCCCTAAGGTATTCCAGGCTTTTCTTTATCAAAGCTGTACCTATGCCTTCACTCTGAAGGTCGCGCTGTAACGCTACGATGCCCCTGGCTAAGCCCTGTCCGGAGATGGACTTAGGAAGACCTATCTCTTCAAGCTCGCCCATACTCATCACTTCAACAAGACGAATGCCTCCTATGCTGCCATATGCTTCTGTCTTCCAAGCGGCTAAACGCCCTTCCTGGAATTCTCCATTTAAATTCTTGGCCAACAATCTTTCAATATCCCTAAAATATCTCTTGGCTAATTTTCCGCTTTCCTTCGCCTTCTTTAAACTCTTCGCTGCCTGCTCAAGTTCTCTAAGCCCATAGAAATCTTCCACGCGCACTATCCTGTTATCCTCTGCGAAATGATATAACACAGGACTGGAAGAGACAGGCGAAGAAGATCTTTCTAGCTTGAATATGTTGACATTCCTTACACCCTCGATGGCCCTAAGCTTATCGCCCAACTCCTTGTCTTTAGATGGGCTCCTGAATTCTACGCCAAGCGTCAAATTCCTTAATCCAGCTTCGGGCAGTTTTGCCTCAAGCCCGCTAACAGTCTCAACATTAGCTCCTGCCTTCTCCAGCACTCCAGTAATCTCATGCAGGACACCTATCTTGTCCTCTGCCTTAACAACGATCTTTCTTTCTCTCAAGTTTTTGTGCTCTTTAACAAAAGCTTCCTGATTGATAAAGCCATGCCCGACAGCGGCCAAAACCTCTTCGCCGTCTTTTAAACCAACCTGCTTTGCATAAAGCTCTGCGGTGTTATAAACCTCTTTTATATCGCCAAGCTGTGAGGGTAATGCAAGCTTAGTGGCAACGCCTTCAGCTATGGGTTTTAAACTCTTTCCTGTTAAATCTTTTAAAAACAACTTGGCGCGGATGGTTGCCGCAGGAATACCCATATATTCTTCCTGTGCAAGAGGCTCTGTACTATCGGCTACCAAAACCGTCAAAGATCTCAAAGGCTGGCTCTCTACAAGTAGTTCCCTGTCTATAATCTTGATGGGCTTCTCTCCTTCTTTGACAAATTCAAGCTTGGAAAATCCTGTATATTTCGGGCCAAGCAGGTCCAGTTCCGCTGCGGCATCCACAGGATATGCCCCTTTAGGAAGCTCAATGTAGCTTGCCACATCCTGGTGCAGATAAGCGACGTAAGTATTATCAGCTAAAGAGGCCTGGATACGGCGAAGGTTAGTTTTCCAGTCAGTCGTCCAGTCTATCTTATACGGCATAAACACCTGTTCATGAAGGAAGATGCCCTGCGCCCCGGTTAACTTACGGATCATAGCCAACTTATAAGCTGCGTGGGCCTCTGGCTGCGGATTACCCAGATTGTCAGAAATACCAGTTAGATATTTCATGTAGTTTGATTTATCCATGATCATGACCTCAACAGGCAGCATCGTCTTAGTCGGATCCTCATGAAGACTTAGCCTAAAGCAGAGATGGGTCGCATTATAACCTTTTTTCTCAGGTAATAGATCTTTCTTCCTGGGCTCCTCTCCAACGCTATAGCTCGATACATCACCCAACTGCTTCATCTGCTGCAACCATTGCGTCACGATTGCTTCAGTCTCCTTGACATTCTCGGTGATAATGCGGATACCAATAACGTCAGGCAGTTTTTCCAGGGCCTGTTTTAAAACCTCCTGTTTCGGTATTTCCTTAAACCACTCAGCTGAACCAAAAGACGAATATTCTTGTCTGCGGGTAGACAGCGATTTATCGCCCAAACTATAACTGGACTTAACCCGATGTGTAATGCTTATCTTGGTGCCTGCTTGTATGAGGCGCCCGGCTAAATCATCCTTGAGCCACCCAAGCAACCCTCTCATCTCCGTATAAGTAAATCCCCAAACATCCTTACGCAGATAGTTGATCGTTTTATACAGCTCTTCGTTATAAAGCTCGAGCCCCTTGTTTCTAAGTTCCTCAAATATTGTGAAATTCAATACGAAGCCTGCCAGAGGAGCAAGCACATGTTCTATCTCACGATAGCCCTTTTCCCTATCCTGGGCTTTCTTCGTAGACAAGCTATGTAACCTATCTGCCACATAAAGCATAAACATTTCAGAAACATCTACTCCGTTGTAATTACCTGATGCCTGCATCAAGCCTTCCATATAATTTTGTAATGATCCCTGCCCTTCGATAAACCTGATATCCCCGCCAAAATACGGCCAGGAAGAATTGACTTTGTTAAGCTTCGCGATCATGGAATGGATATTCTTAGCATCAGCCTTAGAAACCAGATACTGCGGTATGAGCTGGCCCTCATATAATTGAGATATCTCTTCTTTGTTTATTTTGTGTAATAGGCCTGCCAACACTGTACCCCAACCAGCTTCCCAGCGCATCAGCGTGACCCCATTATCCAGGACGTGCTCCAGATAAGTCTGGCCTGACTCAAAGGATTTACCTTTATAGAGCTTTTCTGCCAGCGTGAGTGTATGTTCTATGCGCTGACGAACCACCGCGCACTTGTCTCCTTTATAAGCGCGCGCGATTTCGCTGGCCATCTTTCCTTTTAATTCCTGAACTCGTTCAATAATCGGACTGGAGACGATGAAATTGTAAGAAACTACTGAATTTTCAATTTGGCTGGACGCAAAAAATCCCCTACCGAGCGGAGAGGATATGATTTCGTTTCCTGCAAGGATTATTGAGTTCCTTGTCAGGATTCCTTCGCTTGTTTTAGGAGTTGCGGTTGTTCTTACAGGTACTGCCTGTATCTCGCTGACGAAGCCCTTCAAGGTTACACGAAGGGCACCTGTGTTACCGGCCATCTCGGCTTCCAGTAATTTGGCGCTTGTCGCACTTTCATTGAATCTGCTTACATAGCTCACACGATCAGCTAAGACCTGGCGTAGATCTTTTCCGATCGACTTCACCCAAGGACCAAGGCTAAGCACAGGGCTTGCTGCCTTAGGCAAGGCCGCAACCGGCTTAACTGTATCTTTGAGTGCGTTGACTACAGTAGCAGTCTTCTCAATGAACTCGCTTCTTGCGCTTACCAGGTTTTCAGAGCTTACACCTCGAGAACCTGCATTACCGGAAATCTCAAGATTTCCCGTAACACTGCCTAAGTTCTTGAATTGCGAGAACTTAGAAGAACTAACCAAATTATAGATATAGACATGAGTTGCAGTGGAATCCCATGGGCGGAACGCACTCTTAATGAGAGGGAGCTCGTTAAGAGGCGAGGAAACACCTGGGGATCTGGCAGTTGCACCACCCATTGGTGAGCTGGCAAGAGCCAAAAGCTCCCCAGTAGACAGTGCGTAATCGGTTATATCTATGAATAGATCATTCGTTATCGGCGAAGCGGCCTGGCCAAGTGTTATCTGGCCTATAATCGGGTTATTCGGGCTGGCAGGCGTATTGGCTGCCGCTGTGTTAGCTGCCGCAGCAGAAGAAATAGGTATAGGTGTTGTTGTTAAAGGTATTTCTGTCCGTGGTGTTTTTTCATGCTGTTCCTGGGCTGCCTCTATCGGCGATTCAACTATGTAGTCTATGGATTGCTTTAGCGCGTCTCCAAACCTCCTGGCATCATCCAGGCTTGGCAAAGGTTTGATGTCTGGCATGGTCGGCCTTGTAAAACTACTGCTGCCAAAACCACCCACGCCTGCACCGCCAATACCACCAGCACCTGGCATACCTATAATAGTAGCACCCGTGCCGAATCCGCCAACACCACCGCTTGTCAGTGCTGTATTATTAGGTAAGGTTACAAGAGCTATAACCTTTGGCGCAGTGCTGGGTGGCGGTAAAGATAGCGTAGCGAACTTACCGATTGTATTACTCAATCTCTCTATATGCTGCGTTTGCAGAGGCAAAAGGTCAGCATTAACCAACGTTTTGTTTATACCACCTATATCGTTCAAAGAATTGGCCAAATGGAATTTAATAACCTGTGCTGCGCCTGTAATAGCAGAAGGCCTTAGGTTTGCTTCTAACCCTGCGGCATAACCGGAGTTATATAACGCGCTGGTAATGTCAGATAAGCGCACCAACCTGGCATCCAGTTTAGGCAAGCTTGTGCTCATAGCCGGCTGGACAAAAGACGAAGAGATCGGCGAAGAGGCGATCTCCTCCATAGGCTGGACTTCAAGCAATATGGTGCGGCCATTAGTGCCGATACTATAGCCTTTTTGATTGAGCTTCTCGACGGTGTTATTGACAACCTGCCTGACCAACTGTTGAGTCTTTAAGGTCGGCAGTGTGCCATATTTTTTATCGACTCCAATATAATAAGGCGCATGGCTTGCCATCGTAGCAAGGCCAGCAACTGGAATTTCAATCTGATTTCTGTCATTGATCTTATTGCTATCTATGGCTCCTTTCACCACTGACTCAAGCCTCTGATCAAAAGCCTCTAAGGCTAACACAGTCCTAAGTCTCTCGACCTGTCCGGCTATGGTCTGACGCCTAGTTTCATTGCCGCCCTGCTTGCGCGAGACTTCCAGATCATTGACCCTGGCAAGATAATTATTCAGGCTCAACAAAATCTTGAATGGCTGACTCTTCATATTTTCAACAGCGCTTCTGAATTCTGAAAGCTCGGGTAACGAACCGGCCATAATAGCATTCTGCAAGACAGGTTCCTGGCTGCGCTCAAACCCAAGGGCCTTAGTCAATGTTTCATCGTAACCGCTCCATAACGTGCGCCTGCCTCTATCTGAACCAATGCTAGGCGTGGTCAACACCTGCTTCAAGACAGAGGCGAGATTAGAGGCAATCTGGCCCACAGAGACAGGCGAAGCAAGCGAAACACTATTTAAATCAGGAACACTACGCTTATCTATCTTAGCGTCAATAGGAATAAGCGCGGCACCTTGTTTGATAGCTGCGAATGCTGTCTTAAAATTCTCCAGTTTCTCGACTGTAACTCCGATATTCTTTATGCCGTCGGATATTTTCTGCGCATCCTGTGTTAAGGCTAGGCCAGCGGTAAACATTTTAGCTGAAATCAGCGTTGTGGCTAAAGAAGCAGCATTGTCAGCGCTTGCAGTTCCTAATAAAGCGTGCTGATAGGTTAGCTTATGGGCACCTTCGGGCAATTTCTGGATGTGGGCCTCAAGCGCCCTTATCTCGCCTCTCAACTGGGCTAAACCTTTAACAAGCTGAACCCTTAATATGCCCATGGGCTGCGTCTTCAAAACACCAACAGCGCTCTCAAGCGGCAACAAAGACTTTTCGTAAATACTTTTTATTTTTTCAACACGAGGCGCCAAAACATCTTTAGCAAAATTATTGAACACTAATGCGCCAGCCGCGGATAGCTTCTCTACCGGCGAGGAACCAATCGGGTCAAGCGGCCGACGCTCAAAATAAGAAGTGCGCTCCAATAAGCTAAGAGTGTCTTCGGCACCAAGCTTAAATAAGGCAAGTTTTGGATCTTGAAGGATTTCTTTTGGCTCTAATCCAAGATGATCCGTGTAGAATGTATAAGAACTGGCAGGACTATAAAAAGACACTCTGCCTTGCGTCACGCGAGAATTCGTAGGCGAGAAGGCATCTATCGCAAGTCGTCCAAAAAGCTTTGTCCCTACGCCTTCTCTTTCATATGACGGCGAAATTTCAAAATTTTTGATCTCAAGTGCATTGCCGCTTATGCGTGAATATCCCATACCAGCAATACCGCCGTCTGTTCTGTTTTGATTTATTTTAAATACTCCATAGAGAGCCTCTGTGCCTGCGGCATATTCATAGAGTCTGGCATTGGAGTACTCCTCGTAGATATCCATCCACCCAAAAGGCGCTGCTCCCTGTTGAAGTAAAGAATCATAAAACTCGCGTACTTCGTCACCGAAAGCAATAGGCCTGATCACAAAGGACTGATTTGTCTTTGAAGTGAAATGCGTTTCGTTGGAAGCAAGCACGACTCCTAGTGGGACACCTGTCTTGAGTTCATTATTGATAGGCGAAGATACAACGGACAGTTTCGCTAAATCAAGGTACGGCTTAAAACCGTCTGGGGTCTTTAAGGATGTGAGGGCATTTTCTAAAGCCGGCATATCAGCAGCCGCTGTTGCTTTCGCCCAATCACGGATAGCCTCAAGAGAAGCGCGGCTATCGTCGATCTTTTCAATGTTTAATGCCTTAAATTCAGGTAGCTGTAGAAGGCTTATGGCCAAAAGCTCTGACTTTCCAGCAAGCGTTTCAATATCCCTAACATGGCTAATGGCCAACTTAACAGCGTCATCGCCTTTTTCTTCCAGATAAAAATCAATGTTGCGGGCCAGATCGGCTGCATGGACTATTACCTGCGGCTGTTTATCCTCAAGCAGGCTATTGACGGATTGAGCGTGTTTCCAGAGCGCATTCTCTTCAAAAACGATTGGCTTGCTTTCGTTGTCAAATTTGACGGTGACGAAATTTCCGTCTGTCTTGACGATCTCGCCTTTTCCAAAGACAGGGCTAATGATGCCTCTCCCGGCAACAATGCCAAAATCAAACGCATGTTTCAATGCAGCTTCCTGCCCAGGCGTCAGCTTCTCCGGCAAAAGCCCTGCAAATTGCCTAAAATTCTTAATGGGCTCTGCCGCAATGCTATTTTTAATACCTTCCAGAATGGCCGGTTTCGTTGCTTTAAACTGTCTTAAATATCCAATATCCTCTAATGAACGCACCAAAGCACCCTCGACCTCAAGCGCATTAATACGGTTAATATTCAGCTTCGCCGGCGAGGAACTTTTTTCCGAACCCGCATCGGAAAAGGTTGACATTGTCGCAATAGGTGAAGAAATGGTTATCGGATCAGGCAGTTTTGTAAAATCATATGGCTCTAATGCATCAAATGCATTTTTAGAAATCCTCTGCTGATAGATAAGTTCAGCGGGTAAATCCACGAACGCTTCCCAGTTGTCTAAAATAATCTGTGCGCCCGGAGTAGTCAGAGTCCCTGCTTGGAAACTCTTAGATAACTCTCCGACTAGAAGTTTCTCTGCATCAAACCAATCTCTCTTATCAGGAGTAAGTTTAATATCGATAGTGGATGACAAAATCTGTAATTCTTTTAATCTGACCTGGGTTAAAATCTGCTCTTTGGTCGGAACATTATGGCCGTTGTATCCAGCCAAGGCATCTGCAGACCTCACAATCTCTCGCGGGGTGTTTCTAATGGCCTCATCCAAATCCAGCGCGCTCTGATCAAACCAGCGCCCATAGTTGAGAGAGCCCATAAGGACGTTGCCTTTAACGGTATCTTTTATCTGCTCAAACTGCTCGACAGGCACATCTTCCTTTATCTTGTTTTTCTTGCTTTCCCATACTGCATTCAATTTTGCATCAATTGTCCCTCTTAATCCCCCGATCTTTCCGCTCAACGTCAAGGCCACCGGCGAGGAAACATTTAACGGCTCGATATTCGTCGTGATAGGCGAAGAACCGGATTTTGTGGCAGGCGGCAAAGATAAATCTTGCGTCTTGGTACGGAAATTTTCTAGCAAACTAATACTATACATCCTATATATGGCGTCTTGAAGAAGATCGTTGTCCTTGTACTTCTGTTCAAGCTCATAGAAACGCTTTCTGACCAATTCGGGATTTTTCTCTAACAGAAGCTTATTTACTTCAGTATCAACAATCTCCATCTTGTTCTTTAAAATTTTTGCATTGGCTGAACCGAGATTATAAGCCAAATCGCCGTCTTTCGAAACTATGGCAGCAGCCATAAAGACAGAGAAACCAACATCATTCCTCAAGCGCTGGCTGATAACTTTTAAAGACTCGTTTTTAGGCAGCTGTGCTATGCTGCGATATTCCATAGGAAGTTTTACAGGGTCCTTGCGCTCAAGAGCTTTTAATGCCAACCACGCTGTAGCTGGTTTGATACGGGCAATGCCCTGCGAATAGTTATTCGGCAAAACAGACCCTACAATGGCCTTGGCAATATCCCTGATATCCTCGTTATGCAACTGCTCGACAGCAATTGTGGCGTAAAGCCTTTCTTGAGTTATGCCAAAACGCTTGGCTTCCCTGATGATAGCGGGCCCTATTGATTCCATCTGGTTCAAGACCTTGTCCATTCTATCTAAGGTCACATAGCCGCTTAAAGACCTTGCTACCCTTGCCTTCAAGCGATCGGCCGGGTTTGTTGATGCCATCAAGGTATCTGCGCGCTTATGCTCATCGTTCCCCTTAATAACGTAATTAAGGTAGCCAGCCGCCAATGCTGCAACAACCACGCCCGTTGCTAAATAAGTCTTTATGTCCTTGCTCACAGGCGAAGAGATGCTCGTATCAAGCGGATTGTCCTTAAGCACCGGCGACTCCGCTGGCTTGACAATATTAATTTTTTGTGGTAAAGTTTTTCCCACAATACCAAAAGGAGAAGATATGAAATTATCTGTAACTAAACCGTCAGTCAAAATGATGCCTTTAAAAGAAGTTGCCCCTATCCCAAAAAACTTAACATCATCCGGGGTCAAAGGCGGCGTCATCGTAGACTCAAAAACAGGCACCCCAAAATATTTTGTATTTGACACCGTCTCATTATGGGAATTACTCTGCCAATTTGATGAAAAACTTGAAGAAGTCACAACCCCTGGGGAATATGCATCCCGCAATAAACTTTTCGGCTGGCTCATTGATTCTATAGAGGGAAACTTGCCGCTCAACCCTAAATTCTTAGGCAAGTTGGAAAGAGGCATCAAGGAAGCAGAAGCTCTTGGCGTAGTGCCTCTTGAAAAAGTTATCCGCAAGCTTACATCCTGATCATCCCCATGATGTTGCAAATTGAATTTACTCCCTCTGGTAAACGCGACTTCGAAAAACTCCCTATTCCAGTCCAAAAACGCATCATGGAAAAGATAAGGTTTTTTATCTCCTCCGGCAAACCCTTGTCCTTCGCTAAGCCTCTCATCAATCTGCCTCCAGCCACCCATCGCTTTAGGATTGGAAAATACCGCGCTTGTTTCTATCTTGCCAGCTCTTCTCTTATTATCGAAGCCGTTGATAACAGAAAAGATATCTACCGTAGGTAAACCGTACGAATTAACTAACCGGCCAACCGGCGAACTGGTTAACCGATTATCAATCGGTGAAGACACAGACGGAGCGATATAAAAATCATGTAATCTTGACAAACCCAAACTTACTATGCTATAGTTATCCTCGTAAGAAGGAGTAAAATCATGCACAGAAAAACCAAAATAGTTTGTGACCCCGGTATCCGGTTTGGTAAGCCGTGTATTAACGGGACTCGAATTGCTGTCTCTGATATCCTCAATCTTGTTGCCGCCGGCTATGCCATTGAAGACATTCCCACCCAATACGACGGGATTACCAAGGCCGATGTCTTTGCTGCTCTCGACTGGGCCTCTAAATTTATAGAAACTCCGACCGCCCATATACTCTCTGGTTCCAGATAAATGATAACCATCCTTACCGACCAATGTCTTCACAGAGACATAATTGCTTCCTTGAGGGATTCTGGGTTTAACGTCATTACCGCCAGAGAAGCCCGCTTGAGCCGGGCTCTTGATAGGGTCATATTCGACTACGCCCAAAGGCATAACTGCATTCTTCTGACCGTTGATAAAGACTTCGGCAACATTCTTTGGTTCGACATTAGGCATTCTCACGGGGTTGTTCTTCTCTATGTCGAAAACATGACCAAGGAACAAATGGTCTCCGGCACGCTCTCCTGTTTCCTCAACCTTACCGCCACCAAAGCCAAAGGGAAACTTTTCATTATCGAACTCCAACAAATCCGCATTTGGCCATAAAACATCCACCGGCAAACCGTACGCATTAACTAACCGGCTAACCGGCGAACTAACCTCCTGCATTTCGACAATCTTAGCCATTCCATCATTATTAACCACCAGCGACGACGCAGGCTGCGCGAGAGGTGAAGAGGAAATCGTCTTCTTATAATCATTGATGGTTAGCGAAGTAAAATATTTTACGCCGTCTTTTTCCCACTCAACCCCCTTAAGCCCGGGACCAAACGCG
>JACRLT010000023.1 GCA_016235185.1 Candidatus Omnitrophota bacterium | reverse complement strand
AGCTGACGGTATCTATAGGCTCCTTTTTAACCAAAAGTGGGACTCCGAAGATATCGAAGAACCGCAAGAAGATTACCGGCAATTTTCATTTGAGTTTGTTTGATAAAAAACAAGACCGGAAAAAACTGGGGAAACTCCACAAAAAAGAAGTCTCCTTGACAAAAGGCGCAATTCTTTGTAAACTGCTACAATTCAAGTTTATTTCCGCCGAAGCGGATTTCGCTAAAATTGAGTATTGAAGTGCTCAAATTTTTTACGGAGGGATCATATGGGTGAGTGGATTGGCATGAACAGGCGCGCACGGCGCTGTTATGGTTTTGACGAAGTGGCACTCGTTCCCGGAATGAGCACTATAAATCCTGCGGAGGTCGATCCGTCGTGGGAATTTGCCGGCAAGAGATATAAAGTCCCGATCTTGGCTGCAGCTATGGATGGGGTAGTGGATGTAAAATTTGCTGTTGAAATGGGCCGTTTGGGCGGTATCGCTGTATTGAACTTAGATGGCGTCCAGACGCGCTATGAAGATCCTGATGAGGTCCTGGAGGCTATTGCAAAGGCCACGCCGCAGGAAGCCACCAAACTCGTTCAGGAGGTGTACGTCAAGCCCGTCAAAGAAAAGCTTATCTCCCAGCGCATAGAAGAGATCAAAAAGAAAAAGGCCCCTGCGGTCTTAAGCTGTATCCCGCAGAATGCCGAGAGGTTCGCGGCTATCGCCGAAGAAGCTGGCGCCGATGCTTTTGTAGTGCAATCAACGGTCACTACCGTTAAACATATATCAAAGAGCTATAAACCCCTTGACCTAAAAAAATTCTGTTCGAAGACGAAGATCCCGGTCATCATAGGGAACTGCGTGACGTATGGGGTAACACTGGAATTACTCGATACAGGCGCTGCTGCGCTTCTTGTAGGTATCGGGCCAGGAGCCGCGTGTACAACAAGAGGGGTCTTGGGTATCGGTGTGCCGCAGGTTACATCCACCATTGATTGCGCCGCTGCCAGGGATTATTTTTACAAGCGGACCGGCAAATATATCCCGATCATAACCGATGGCGGGATGCGCATTGGCGGAGAGATCTGTAAGGCCTTTGCTTCCGGTGCTGATGCTGTTATGGTCGGATCGTCGTTTGCAAAGGCGGTAGAAGCTCCGGGCAGAGGTTATCATTGGGGCATGGCTACGTCGCACTCCAATCTGCCGCGCGGGACAAGGGTTTATGTGGGGACATCCGGCACATTGGAAGAGATCCTTTTTGGCCCTGCAAAGGTTGACGACGGCTCGCAGAATCTTATGGGCGCTTTGACCACGTCTATGGGGTGCCTGGGTGCGGCCACTATTAAAGATATGCAATTTACGGAGATAATTATTGCCCCGTCTATACAGACAGAAGGAAAGATCTTTCAGGTCGTTCAACGCGTGGGCATGGGTAAATGAGCACCTTAATGTAACGATCCAGTGAAATCCTGCGAAGCCAACGGCGAAGCGGGATAGTGGAGGAACGCTTGAGAAAGAAAAAGAAAGTACATGCTACAGGGCCATCGCCCGTTGCGAAGAATTCTATCCTGATCCTGGATTTCGGCTCCCAGTATACGCAGCTTATCGCTCGCAGGATACGTGAGAATAAGGTTTATAGCACCATCGTCCCGCATAATATCAGCGTAGAGCAGATCAAAAAAATAGGCCCTCGCGGCCTTATCCTTTCAGGAGGGCCGGCCAGCGTTTATGATGAAAAGGCCCCCAAGTGCGATAAAAATATTTTTAAACTCGGGCTCCCGATCCTCGGCATCTGCTATGGGCAGCAGTTGATAGGACAATTTTTTGGCGGTCGCGTCAAGCGGACAAGGGAGAGAGAATACGGCAGGGCCGAGCTCTTCATCGACGACCACAGCGATTTTTTTAACGGCCTATCAGGTAATATTACCTGCTGGATGAGCCACGGCGATTATGTCTCCGTTCTGCCAAAGGGGTTTGTGTCTATAGCGCACACCCTTAATACGCCAAATGCGGCGTTCGCAAGCCGCGACAGGAAGGTCTTTGGAGTACAGTTTCATCCTGAAGTCATCCACACATCCCACGGGACACAGATCATTTCGAATTTCCTTTACAGGATATGTAAATGCCGGCCAAGTTGGGAAATGGGTTCTTTTATCAAACAGACCGTTGAGCAGATACGTCAGTTGGTGGGCAAAGATAATGTGGTCTGCGGTTTGAGCGGAGGCGTTGATTCGTCTGTTGCGGCTGTCCTGATACATAAGGCCATAGGCCGTCAGCTGCGCTGTATTTTTGTGGATAACGGGTTGGTGCGTAACAGAGAACCCGAAGAGATAAAGACGATCTTTCGAGGCAACTTCCATATGAACCTTGATTTTGTAAACGCGCAGAGCAGATTTCTAAAGCGCCTT
The DNA here is from genome assembly GCA_016235185.1 of Candidatus Omnitrophota bacterium. Classification (GTDB taxonomy): domain Bacteria; phylum Omnitrophota; class Gorgyraeia; order Velamenicoccales; family Velamenicoccaceae; genus UBA9636. The sequence goes on along the minus strand of JACRLT010000023.1, from coordinate 70,148 downwards.
AAGGGAGTTACGGACCCAGAACAGAAAAGGAAGATCATAGGAGAAGAGTTTATCAGGGTTTTTGAGGAAGAGGCGAAGAAGGTAAGGCGAGTTAAATTTTTGGCTCAAGGGACTCTTTACCCGGATGTCATTGAGTCTGTTTCTGCAACTGGTTCGCCGTCTGCAAAGATCAAATCCCATCACAACGTCGGCGGGCTGCCTGAAGTGATGAAATTAAAGCTGATCGAGCCTTTACGTGAGTTGTTTAAAGATGAGGTAAGGGGCCTTGCAAAGCAATTGGGCCTTCCTCCGGAGATCATTACACGCCAGCCTTTTCCCGGCCCTGGGTTAGCCATACGCATTGTCGGTGAAGTCTCCCCCGAGCGTTTAAAGATCTTAAGAGACGCAGACGATATTTTTGTAAGTGAAATACGTAAGGCCGGATTGTATGAGGACGTTTGGCAGTCGTTTGCAGTACTCCTGGCGATAAAGAGCGTAGGCGTTATGGGTGATGAGCGCACTTACGAAAATGTGATCGCCTTGCGCTGTGTATCTAGCTCCGACGGTATGACTGCGGATTGGGTTAAGCTTGCCCCGGAGCTGTTGGGCAAGGTTTCCAATAGGATCATTAATGAGGTCAAAGGCGTCAACCGCGTTGTATATGATATAAGCTCTAAGCCGCCTGCGACAATTGAGTGGGAATAAGTAGGGGCGCTGTGCGAGAACAGACGCCTCAAAAGAAATACGTATGGCACACTCCGATTTTGTCCATCTTCATCTCCACACGCAATACAGCCTCCTTGACGGCGCCTGCCGTATCAAAGAACTGATCAATCAGGCCATTGAATACAAGATGCCGGCAGTTGCCATTACCGACCACGGCAATATGTTCGGAGCAGTAGATTTTTACGAAGCCGCGATAAAGGCAGGCATTAAGCCGATTTTAGGCTGTGAAGTCTATGTTGCGCCAAAGAGCCGCCTATCTAAAGGCGAAAGCGGCATCCACGAGTCTTCCAACCACTTGATCCTTTTGGCCAGCGACGAAGAGGGTTATCATAACCTCATGAAGCTCGTTACTATCGCCTACCTGGAGGGTTATTATTACCGGCCCCGTATTGATAAAGAAGTCCTCTCCAAGCATGCAAAGGGCCTAATAGGTTCAAGTGCCTGCCTCAAAGGTGAGATAGCCTGCCTTATACAGGATAACCGGTTTAATGATGCGCTCAAGGCCGCAGATGAGTTCAGCTCTATTTTAGGCAAAGATAATTTCTACCTGGAGATCCAGGAGAATATGATACCGGAGCAGCGCATCGTCAATGAAGGCATGCTCAAGATAGCCAAAGAACTCAATCTTCCGCTTGTCGCTACCAACGACGTCCATTATTTAAGGAAAGCCAGCCACCACTCCCATGAGGCACTCTTATGTATTCAGACCCAAACTACATTGGAAGACCCTAACCGTATGCGTTTTGCTACCAATGAATTTTATTTTAAAAGCCCGGATGAAATGAGATCTCTTTTTCAGTATGCGCCGGAGGCCATCCGTAATAGCGTGCTGATCGCCGAGCGCTGCAATGTGGCGCTTGAATTCGGCAAACCCCATTTGCCCCAATATACGCCTCCCGGCGGAATGACCAGGGATGAATATTTGCGCGAACTCTGCCAGGAAGGGTTAAAGTCGAGATATGGAGCATCCCCGGGGTCATTGGTTCTTGGCCGCCTGGAGCATGAGTTAAAGACCATATCGAGCATGGGATTTATAAGTTATTTCCTTATTGTATGGGATTTTATCCACTATGCCAAAAGCAAGGGTATCCCTGTCGGGCCCGGACGAGGTTCGGCTGCCGGAAGTTTAGTCAGCTATCTTTTAGGGATCACTGAACTCGATCCGTTAAAATACAAGCTTCTTTTTGAAAGATTCTTGAACCCGGAACGCGTGGGCCTGCCTGATATCGACATAGACTTTTGTTTTGAAAGAAGGCAGGAGGTCATCGATTACGTTACCCAGAAGTACGGCAAAGAGAACGTCTCTCAAATTATCACCTTCGGGACAATGCTGGCACGCGCTGTCATACGTGATGTTGGCCGTGTCATGGGCGTGCCTTATGCTGAAGTGGATAAGATAGCCAAGCTTGTGCCTGCGGAACCGGGAAAGAATACAACGTTACAAGACGCTATTAAATTGGATGAATTGAAGAGCCTATATACCAATAACGCACAGATCAAGGAACTTATCGATACCGCTATGGATTTAGAGGGCTTGTCAAGGCACGCGTCGGTACATGCGGCCGGGGTCGTTATCAGCGACAAGCCTCTGGATAATTATATGCCGCTGGCTAAGATCGACGATGTGACGATAACTTCGGGTTATTCAATGAAAGGCTTAGAGAAGATAGGCCTGTTGAAAATGGATTTCTTAGGGTTGCGCACATTGACAGTTATTGATGAAGCAGTCAAGATCATCAGGCGCACAAAAAATGTGTCGTTGGAGATGGAAAAGATCCCCTTGGACGATAAAAGAACATTTGAACTATTTGCCAACGCGCAGACAATAGGCGTGTTCCAGCTGGAAAGCTCCGGCATGAGAGATATCTTAAAAAAACTTGGGCCAACGGATTTCGAAGATATCATAGCCATCCTTGCCCTATATAGGCCAGGGCCTATAGGCAGCGGCATGATAGAGGATTTTATACAGCGTAAGCACGGCTTAAAGCCGATCGTTTATGACCACCCTAAGCTGGAAAGGGTGTTAAAGGATACCTGCGGGATCATGGTCTATCAGGAGCAGGTCATGCAGATAGCCTCGGAACTTGCAGGATATAGCATGGCACAGGCTGACCTGTTAAGGCGCGCAATGGCCAAGAAGATACCACAAGAGATGGAAAAGCAGCGGAGCCAATTCATAGAAGGGTGCCTGCGAAAAAAAGTCGACAAAAAAATAGCGACCAAGGTGTTTGATTTGATCGATTATTTTTCCGGTTATGGTTTTAACCGAAGCCACTCTGCGGCCTATGCTGTTATTTCTTACCGTACCGCATACCTGAAAGCCAATTATCCCGTTGAGTTCATGACAGCGCTTCTGACAAGCGAAAAGGAAAATACGGATAAGGTGGTTGAGTACGTAAATGAATGCCGTCATATGGGTGTCGCGGTGTCAAATCCTACGGTAAACGAGAGTTTTTCGAAGTTTACCGTTGAGAGCGTAAGCGCTATACGGTTCGGTCTACTGGCTGTTAAGAACGTAGGCCGCGGAGCTATCGATTCTATTGTCGAAGCAAGGCAGAAGGACGGCTTGTTCAGGTCTTTGGAAGACTTATGCGAGCGCGTGGACTTGCGCCTTGTAAACCGTAAGGTTATAGAGAGCCTTATAAAATGCGGTGCCATGGATTCATTCGGCTTAGTCAGAAGCCAAATGATGAGCATGCTTGCGGAGTGCCTGGACCAGTCAGCAAAGGCCAATCGCGACCGCAACAGCGGCCAGCTGTCTTTTTTTGATATGGGACGGCCAGCGGAGAGCGGATTCAAGAGATCTTCTGTTTCGGTCCCGGATATAAAAGAGTGGCCCGAGATCCAGCTTCTGGCTTTTGAAAAGGAGATCCTCGGGTTTTATATAAGCGGCCATCCGTTGGTGCGTTATGAGCATCTTTTGAAGAGGTTTTCTTCCTGCTCCATTTCCAATCTTAACAGCAGGACGGATGGTGAAGAGATCTCTATTGTGGGCCTTATTAACAAAATAAAGATAACTGTAACACGCGCTAAAGCCGAAAAAATGGCTATTTTAAAAGTAGAGGACTTGGGAGGCATCGTGGAAGTTTTAGTCTTTCCCAATACTTACAAGCAAGTTTCAAAGTACATTGTGGCTAATAATGTTGTGTTGATCCGAGGCAGGCTGGGCCTTAAGGAGGATACACCCAAGATATTTGCCAGCAATATTACGGCAATAGATGAGGCCTATAGGATGATAACTTCCATTAACATTGACCTGTCAGGGCTTAAAGAAAATATTTTAGCCTCTTTGAAGGAAAAATTGGCCCTTTCTCCGGGCAGTGTGCCTGTTTATCTTCACTTGGACTCTTCCCCCACCAAAAAAACAAAGATCTTGGTATCACAGGACCTTTTTGTCCAGCCTCGAGTCGAATTATTCAATGATATTGAGGATCTTTTAGGCGAAGAAAGATTTTTATTGACGTTGTAACTCTTTCATGATACTTTGGTTACGGATAAATATACGGTATTTAGAACGCCACCGAAATAGGGGGTGAGGCAATGACGAAAAAAGATATTGTTTTAAAGATTGCCGATGAGACCGGCATAAAACAGATTGATGTTAAAAAGGTTGTGCAAAAGACCTTTGACCACATCGTCGCAAGCCTTGTCCGCGGCGAAAAAGTAGAGTTGAGGAATTTCGGCGTTTTCAAGCTGAAAGAGAGGCGCAGCCGCACCGGGCGTAATCCTCGTACCGGCCAGGTAGTTCCTGTTCCGGCACGCAAGGTGGTTGTTTTTAAGGCCGGCCTTGAAATGAAAAAGAAGATAAAGTAATGGTATGACCCCTTGCCTGAACGTCCGCCAATGAAACAGTGGCGGACAGGCTTCGGGGTTAATTTTGTGAGGAATAATACCTATAAAGCAAAATTAAGGAGTAACTGACATGCCCCAGGTAGGGAAGGTTAAGTGGTTTTCAGCCCAAAAAGGCTTTGGTTTTATTGAATGCGAAGACGGCCAGGATGTGTTTGTCCATTTCTCGGCAATTATAGATGAAGGGTATAAATCATTAGAAGAAGGCCAAAAGGTCCAATTTGAGATTGTCCAGGGCGAAAAAGGCCCTCAAGCCAAGGACGTTGTTAAGTTGTAGTTCAATACCCCTAAAGAGCTTCCTAAATGCTTTTCAAATCCCCGCGCGGCACGAAGGACATATTACCGCAGGAATCCGGAAACTGGCAAAGAATAGAAGAAAAAGCTAGGGCTGTTTTTTCGCTTTTTGCCTATGAGGAGATCCGCACTCCGATCATTGAAGAATCGAAATTGTTTTCCCGTTCTTTAGGCGATCTGACCGATATTGTCCAGAAGCAGATGTTTTTGATAAAAAAAGAGACAGATACTTTTGTCCTTAGGCCCGAGGCCACTGCTTCTATTGTGCGCTCATATGTAGAGAACACTCTTTATAATGTTGCCGGTGTTTCTAAATTTTATTATATGGGTCCGATGTTTAGGGCAGAGCGGCCGCAAAAAGGCAGGCTTAGGCAGTTTCATCATATCGGCTGCGAAGCGATCGGTTCTTATAGCCCTTATCTGGACTCCGAGTCTGTTTACCTGGCCTCAAAGATCATTTCTGCCTTAGGCATTAGCGGCCATGATATAATTGTCAATTCCTTAGGCTGCATTAATGATAAAAAAAGCTTTGCCCTGAATTTAAGGGAAAAACTTCTTGTTCACAAAAAATCTTTTTGCGAAGATTGCCAGTCCAGGATCGCAAAGAATGTTTTTCGGGTATTGGATTGTAAAAACAGGCAGTGCAAAGATATCGTCTTATCATTGAATTTAGGCGCTTCCCGCATCTGCGGTGATTGTCAAAAACATTTTGACCAAGTCAAGGCCGGATTAGACCTTTTCGGAGTAAACTATCAGGTCAATCCTTTGCTGGTCAGAGGGTTGGATTACTATACACGCACTGTTTTTGAGATCACACATAAAAATTTGGGCTCACAGGATGCTTTGGGCGCCGGCGGACGTTACGACAATCTGGTAGAGGAATTAGGCGGGCCTGCACGTGGCGCCGTAGGATTTGCTTTAGGCGTAGAGCGCCTTCTTCTGGCCAGAGGTGAAAGCCAGGTCCAGGAAGAACAGGGATCGGTTTTGCATTGTTATATCATACCTCTGGGCGATGAAGCGCTTAAAACGTGCCTTAAAGTTTTACAGCTTTTAAGAGATAACGGCATAAGATCGGACCTTGATTATCTGGATGGGTCGCTTAAATCCAGGATGGGGCGCGCGGACAAGAACCGGACTAAGTTCTGCCTTATTATCGGAGATAATGAACTGGCAAAAGGCACAGGCATTTTGAAGAACATGTCTGCCAGGACACAGGAAGAAGTGAAGCTTTCTGAAATTGTAAAAAAAATTGGCGAAACTTAAGCAGAAAGGTGAAAGGGCATGCTAAAATCGTATCTTAAGGTATCATTGTTTTTGGCTATGCTTTTGGCTTTCTTGCCTTGTGTTTTTGCGCAGAGTAATATTACACCACAAGAAATGAGAGAGGTTGTGATGTATTATTATCAAAAGCCTCAACCCGATAAATTATTGATTATTGTTAGGATGATACTGAATGAGGTAGAGGTAAACAAGGATACTACTCGCTACGCCACAATAAAACATTTTATTTCAGCCGTCGCCCACAAGGATCCCTTATTTCTTGCAAAGCTCAAAAGCTTGGATATTGATTTGACTGATAGCGCAAGCCAGATATTGGCATTGATTCTTGAGGAAGCTAATAATTTTCGTTCGTCTCAACCTATCTTGCCTGAGGGGCTTGATCTTTTATGGTCCGAGTTTACTGCAACTGGCGATGTAGAGCCTGTTAAAAAAATAATAAGTATCTTTGATCGTGCGGAAGACCAGATAAACCCGTCGTTGATTCAGGCGGCCAAAATGTCGCTGAGCGTTGGCGCTTTGATGCATCAAAGAGTTCACGACATCATAGGAGAGGCTTATAGAAGTTCTCAAGGTATAATGAAAGAAAGCCTGCTAGAGGTCCTGAAGAATGTGGATACACAAAAGAGAGGCTATGCTGGTCGTTATGGATACAGTGATCAAAAATTTGTTGATGAAAAAATAGTCCGTATCAATCAGGCCATTGAGGCCAATCCGCAGGACGAAAATAATTATCTCTCTAGGGGGATAGCCTATGCTAATAACCAAGAGATAGAAAATGCTCTATCGGATTTTTTAAAGGCATTAGAGTTAAATCCTAACTTGCCCGTTGCGCATAACTACGTCTGTTGGATTTATGTTAATCAGGACCGTTTGGAGGAGGCTAAGGGGCATTGTGAGAAAGCCTTGGAGCTTACAGAAAACTATGGTGCGCCGCATTACAATCTTGCAACGATCTTTCTGAAAAGAAAAGAGTATCGGGAAGCTCTCGACCATGCGACCAAGGCCATTGAATTTGAACCCAGGAATTTTGACCGCTATCTTTTACGGGCTGGCATATATGAAAGCCAGGGGGATTTTCTTGCAGCCACGAAAGACCTAAAAAAGGCCATTGAATTGAATCCTAAGGAAGAGATCTTTATAAAGAATAAGCTTGAAGACGTAGAGGAAAAGTTGGCAAGATCTGTTGCCGGTATAGTTTTATCGCATGGCGAAAAAGGTGCGGATGAAAACCAAGGCGATACTCCATGAATAGGTTTTGTTTACAACTAACTTTTAGAATATAATGTTACGCACACACACTTGTGGAGAATTGAATAAAGATAATGCCGGCCAGGAAGTTTTTCTTTGCGGTTGGGTGCACCGCCGCAGGGACCATGGAAAACTTATATTTATAGATATACGCGACAGGTACGGCTATACGCAGGTGATGTTCAGCCCGAAAGACGCGCCAGAGGCGCATGCGAAAGCAATGGGCCTGCGCGCAGAGTATGTCATTCGTCTCAAAGGCCTTGTGAACTCTAGGCCCAAAAATAACATAAATCCGAAGATACCCACAGGTGAAGTTGAGTTAATAGCAAAAGAGCTCGAGATACTCAATACATCCTTAAATCCGCCTTTTGAGATCGAAGATACATTGGCCGTTACCGAAGACTTAAGGCTTCCTTACAGGTATCTTGATCTAAGGCGGCCGAAGATGTTCCATCTTCTGGAGGCGCGCCACAAGCTTAACCATATTGCCCGGAATTTTTTAGAATCGCAAGGGTTTATCGAAGTAGAGACACCTATCCTGACAAAGTCTACTCCCGAGGGGGCGCGCGATTATCTGGTGCCTTCACGTGTTAATCCCGGTAAATTCTTTGCGCTTCCGCAGTCGCCCCAGCTTTTCAAGCAGCTTTTGATGGTATCCGGATTCGACAGGTATTTCCAGATAGCCAAGTGTTTCCGTGATGAAGACTTAAGGGCGGACAGGCAGCCGGAGTTTACACAGTTGGATATGGAGATGTCTTTTTTAAGCGAAGAAGACATTTTTTCCATCAGTGAAAACCTTTTTTCCAAAGTCCTGAAAGACCTGTTGGGTATTACGCTTAAAACGCCTTTTCGCCGTATTAGCCATAAAGAAGCTATGAAGGAATACGGGACCGATAAGCCTGATACCAGGCTTGATAAGAATGATCCAAATGAATTTTCTTTTGTGTGGGTAGTTGATTTCCCTTTGTTTAAATATGATACACAACAGAAGCGGTGGGACAGTGAGCACCATCCGTTTACGGCGCCCCACCCGGATGACGTGGATATGCTGGAAGGCGATGATTTGAGCCGTATACGCTCGTGTTCCTATGACTTGGTTTTAAACGGCAGCGAGATAGCCAGCGGTTCATTAAGGATCCATAGCCAGGAGCTTCAGAGAAAAATATTCAAGATCTTGAAGATAACCGACGATGAAATAAACGCTCGTTTTGGTTTTTTACTTGAGGCTTTCAAGTATGGCGCGCCGCCGCATGGCGGTATCGCCTTCGGATTGGACAGGATCATGTCTATTTTTTTCGGCACAGAGAGTATCCGCGACATCATCGCGTTCCCGAAGACACAGAAGGCCGTATGCCCTTTGACAGATGCGCCATCACAGGTTTGCGATAAGCAGCTTAAAGAATTGTATATTGAGAGCGTAAGGGAGCCATTGAATCCATAGCGGACGTTGAGTACGAATAGTTTGACTCCTTGCCTATGCGCTTGTCCGCCACTGACTCAATGGCGGACTTCGCAGGCTTCGGAGTTAATTTTGTAAGGAAAATATCTATTAAATACAAAATTAAGGGGGATGAGATGAAAAAGATCTTTTTTGTGATTTTGTTGCCCGCGCTTCTATTATTGTCTGCGACAGGTTGCACCCGGGTGAGGACCTATGCTGTTGAGAAAGACAGAGTTGATCAGCAGTTAGAGAGCGGCAATCAGGGTTTTTTGGCGGGTACACCAAAAGAATCCGACATAACGAAACCCCGTAAATTGACCCGCAAGACTTATGTAACGGAAATCGAAGTGGGCCGGTACAGTTCACAGAAGAAATCTGTAAAATCCGGTATGCAAGTTGAAACTGTCCAGGAACCTGAAAGCCAGCCCATTACCGAGCAGGCGCCCCAGGAAGAGGGCAAGACAGCTCAAACAGAAAAAGTCACTAATTATACCGTCGGACCAAATGAGACCTTGGGAAGCATTTCATTAAAGGTTTACGGAACGGCAAAAAAATGGAAGAAGATATATGAGGCTAACGCCGACCAGCTCAAGAGCCCGGATAAGATCTACGCCGGCCAGACCTTAAAGATCCCACAGGAGTAATTCCGTGTTCAAGATCATAAAAATTGAGAACCAAAAAGAGGCCAGGGATTTATTCGGCATGCACGACGAGAATGCCAAGCTTATTGAACAGGCCTTTGACATCAAGATAAGTTCTAAGGCTGAAGGCCTTAAGGTCAGCTCTTCCAATAAGGGAAAGCTGGACCGCGCTGTTTACCTTATCGAAAATTTCCTTCATCTGATAAGGACCAACAGGAACCCCGACCGTAAAGAATTAGAGCATATGCTTTTTGCAAGCCGCGGTGTAAAGCATGAAAAGGCAATGGAGCCAAAATTTACCTTAGATGAGTTTTCTGCTGATGTTTCCAGGAAGGAAAAAACGGCTGTGCCCAAGACTCGGGGCCAGCAGGACTACGCGGATTCTATCAGAAAGCATGATATTGTTTTCGGGATAGGGCCGGCTGGCACCGGAAAGACGTATCTGGCCATGGCCATGGCTGTTTCTGCGCTATTATCGGGAAGGGTCAGGAGGATCATTTTGACCCGGCCGGCGATCGAAGCAGGAGAGAGCCTGGGGTTTTTGCCAGGGGATCTCCAGGAAAAACTTTCACCTTACCTGCGGCCGCTTTACGATGCTCTTTATGACATGATGGAAGCAGAAAAAATAGAAAAATATATCGAAATGGGTATAATTGAAGTTGCACCTTTAGCATATATGCGCGGCCGCACCCTAAACGACGCGTTTATCATTTTGGATGAAGCACAGAACTGCACGCCTGAACAGCTCAAGATGTTTTTGACCCGTCTGGGGTTTGATTCCAAGGCGGTCATTACCGGAGATGTGACGCAGAGTGATCTTCCCGGTGGCAGGCCTCTGGGGCTTATCCAGGCCCAGGAGCTTTTATCCGGTATCGACGGTATCAAGTTCATTTATTTGACCGGCGCCGATGTCGTCCGGCACGAGCTTGTCCAGAGGATCATAGAGGCGTATGAGAAATCACAAAGGCTTCACACTTAAGCAGGCCATATTTATCCTGGGCGGCATAGTTTTTTCGGTTTTTTTTGCCGTCATAGTGGATATCCCTCTTGTATTTGTCCTTCTATTTTTCGTACTGGCCGCACACCTTCTTATCATTTCCCTAAAATCAGGTTCCAAGAAGTATAATTTTTTATCTCTTGGGTTACTTTTTCTTCTTGGCGTAGCCAGCAGCAAATTGCTTAAAGACTATTTCGAGATCTCTCCTTATTTTTTCCCTGTTGCTTTTTTTGCGATGCTTGTATCGCTTTTATACCGCGACCTGGAACTCGCTTTGATCTTTAGCATAGCGCTTAGTGTATTTGTAGGCATAAATTACGGAGGAGACCTTTATTTGACGAGCGTCCTCCTGGTGGGAGGTATCTTAGGATCCTTGTTTGTATGGCAGGCGAGGCGAAGGTCCAAGATCATTACCGCAGGTTTTTTTGTTGGCTTGGCCCAAGGTCTGTGCTTCCTGACTTTTTTGAGACATTCCGGTACCGGCTCTTCGCAGATATTGAAATTTTGCTTTATCCCTTTTTTAAACGGGTTCATAGCTTCCTTCCTAGTGGCGGGCTTATTGCCGGTTTTCGAATTCCTTTTCAAAGTCGTGACTAACATTAGTCTTTTGGAACTTGCTGATTTTAACCATCCATTGCTCAAACGTCTTGTTTTAGAGGCTCCCGGTACTTACCATCACAGCCTTATGGTCGGCAACCTTGCTGAAATGGCTTCAGAAGTAGTGGGCGCTAATGCGTTGTTGGCTCGCGTAGGGGCTTACTATCACGATATAGGCAAATTAGAGAAACCGGAGTATTTCAGCGAGAACCAGGACAGGTGTGCCAACAAGCATGATCAATTGAGCGCCTCGATGAGCAGACTTGTCATTATGGACCATGTCAAACGCGGCATGGACTTGGCCAAAAGTAACAGGTTAAATCACGCCATTATTGAGTTTATCAGTCAGCATCACGGCACGAGCCTTGTCTACTATTTTTACAGAAGAGCCCTTGAGGCCACAGAGGCTAAAGAGGATGTCCAGGAAGAGGTATTCAGATACCCGGGCCCCAAGCCCCAGACCAAAGAGACAGCCATAGTGCTTTTGGCTGATTCGGTGGAGGCGGCTTGCCGGGCATTGGATGAGCCTACTGCCGAGCGCATCTCTGATATCGTACGCCGCATTATCAATAATAAGTTCATTGACGGCCAGTTAGATGCTTGCGACCTGACGTTACGGGATCTAGAGAAGATATCTACTATCTTTATCCATATCCTGGGAGGTTTTTATCATTCACGCATCGACTATCCTCAAACCGATAAAAGGCCGTAACTGCCCGCACTCTTTTGATGAAGGCATCGAGGTAAGGGTGCTTTATCGCAAAATCCCTATCTCCGTTATTTCCATCAAAAAAATCGTAAAAAATATTTTAAAAGAAGAAAAGGTGAAAAAAGCGTTTTTGACCATTGTCTTGGTGCAGGATGCCATGATCAGGCGCCTCAACAGGAAATACATGTCAAAAGATCTAAGCACGGATGTTCTTTCTTTTGATCTGGTGCATCCGTTTTCGTCTAAAATGGGCATAGTCGGGGATGTGGTCGTATGTGTCGATACGGCGGCGGCTGTAGCAAAAAAGATCAAGGTAACTTTTGAGGAAGAGTTAATGCGTTACATAGTCCACGGCATACTGCATTTGATCGGCTACGATGATTCCAGCCTTGTAGAAAAAAAGAAGATGTGGAAGAGGCAGGAAGAATTGCTAAAAAGATGCTTAGGGCGTAGGGCATAGGGCAAAGGATTTACCCTGTGCTCTTAGCCATAAGCCCTACGCAAAAACTATGATCTGTTCAACTCCGGCCTTTGTCTTGAAAGCCTTTGACTTTCGGGAAACCAGTAAGATAGTTACTTTTTTTACGAGGGACTTCGGCAAGGTAAAGGGTATCTTAAAAGGTATCCGCCGGGATCCGAGAAAGTTCTCTACAACGTTAAGCCCCTTATCGCTAAATCATATTGTCTTTTACAGGAAGAGAAATACGGAGATCCATCTGGTAGGGCAGTGCGACCAGATGGACGATTTCGGGCTACAGCGGCCTGACTTGAAGTCATTCGGTTTTGCCAGCCATATTTCGGAGTTGGTTGATTGTCTCATGCCGCTAGAGGATGCGCATTTAAAGGTCTTTGAGCTTATTTTTGATTTTTTGAATACCTTGAAAAACGTGCCTGTCGATACACGGCCGATTTTTCAGATCAAGATATTGTCCCTTTCAGGTTTTAAACCTCATTTTGATTCATGTCTGGCCTGTGATACCAAAATAAACAAAGAGGCATATTTCAGCCGCTCAAGAGGGGGCCTTTTGTGTGGCCGCTGTATTTTTCAGGATAGGAACGCGGAAGCTGTTTTACAGGGGAGCATAGCTACCATCCTTTATATTGAGAGGTCGGATTGGAATAAAGCGCTTAGGCTAAATATGGCGCTACCTATACGCAGGCAGTTGGAAAGCATACTGACGTCTTTTATCCATTATCATGTCGGCAGGGCGCTGAAAACCAACAGGCCGGTAAATGAACTGCTCGACCTGGCCTGATGAATCGTCCCTTCGCAACGCAAGCTACCTGCACGCAGACAACATAATTGTACTGGGGTCCTGTCTTGGTTAGCTTTTTCGCACTGCAAGTCTCTGTTCGCAGACGGTATTTTTTGCCGTCAGCTTCGGTTTGCATTTTTGCTGTTACGTCCTCCATTAAAGCGTTGGCGGACAGCCCGACAAAGATTTAGTGGCGGGCGCTCCATAGGAGATTGTCGCTACAGCCAAAATGCAATCCCTTGCTGACTTTTGCCAAAAAATCCCTGATTGTCTGCTTTAACAGAGACTTACAGTGCTAAGATAGGTAAACCAAGCCACCCCCACCTGGATTTGTCTGCTTAGCAGATATATATATATATGCTAGAAGCAATGCAATGTCCCTGTGGAGCAAACATAAAGAATTTTTTGGCATTTCGCTTTCGCTTTGGTTGACGAGGCTTTACGGCGAGGCCGTTGCGGACCTGACCGAAGCATAATACAGGTTTTTTGTTTCCTATCGAGGGAATGTCCGCGTTACGGACGAGACGTAAACTGAAGTCAACGGTCCCCTGCAATCCAGAGGATTGCGGGGATTTTATCCCGGGAATTCTTTGAATTCCACGGGACAAAAAATTCCAGTTTGCGAACAGGGACGTTGCGTTGCGATCAGTGTATGACGTTAGAGCAGTGCTAGGGTGATCTCGGCAGCGGCCCCTCAAGTATTTGCATGAGCAATGGAGGGACACGTACTGCGAATAATAGACCTGTATTTGACATTCACTTTCATCTATGTTATCGTAACACAGAAAGTGTAGACCTTACCTATTCCTTATAAGGTAAGGGTCTAAACGAAATACGAGGGGAGATATAATGAAGGTCGTGATTGTCGGTCCGGGAGCAATAGGGCTGTTATTGTACGGGCTTCTTTCAAGGTCTAAGGAAGAGGTCTGGCTCCTTGATAAGTCGCCGGAGCGCTGTTCGAGTTTAAAGAAGTCCGGCATAAAGATCGAAGGTTTGTCCTCGCTGAAGATCCAATCTCCTAAAATAACTTGTGACCCTTCCGAAGTAAGTGACGCAAACCTTTGGATCATTTGCGTCAAGTCATATGATACGAAGAATATTGTCAAGAGGCTCGCTGATAAAGTAGGGCCGGGAGCCTTTATCTTTTCTCTTCAGAACGGCATAGGCAATGTAGAGATGTTTTCCGAGACATTGGGGAGAGACAAAGTCCTTGCAGGTGTGACAAATCTTGGAGCGACCTTGGTAGAAGAAGGCGTTGTGCGCCATGCCGGCGAAGGGGAGACTATAGCCGGACGGCTCGACGGTTCCATGGGACCTGAACTTAGGGACTTAAGGGAGCTTTTTCAGAAGTCCAAACTCCAGATCAAGATCTCGAAAGATGTCAATGCTGTCCTGTGGTCAAAGCTTGTTATTAATGTCGGTATCAATGCGCTTTCCGCGCTTACGCGCATGGCCAATGGCCGCATAATCGAGTTTGACGGCAGCCATCGTATTTTCAGGGAAGCCATTGCCGAGGCGGTAAAGGTGGCAAAAAGAAAGCGGATAAAACTGATCTACGACGATCCAATTGCGAAAGCCGAGTCCGTCTGCGAGGCTACAGCAGCAAATGTCTCCAGCATGCTTTCGGATGTCTTGAAGAAGAAAAAGACGGAAATAGATTTTTTAAACGGCGTGATCGTACGGCAGGGGGAGAGCCTGGGGATAAGAACGCCGGTCAACGCTTTATTGGTAGATCTGATCGAAACCATCGAATCCAGGTATGCATTTGAAATCTCTTAACGGGGGAAATCTATGGAATTATTGATAGGTATTTTATTATTGGGCCTGATCGGGTTGGTAGTTTTTTTCTTTAAATTCTCTTCAGATGATGCCAAGCAGCAACAAAATATGGAAGATGCTAAGGCCCGCAAGATATCGGATCTCGAGACAGAGATGGCGCGTAAAGACGTTGAGATGAAGAAGATGATGGAGGAGCGCCAGAAACTTGAAGAGGAGTTCTTTAAAGTCAAGGACCAGGTTGATATTTACAAAAAAGAAAATTCGGAGTTAATGGTCAAGATCAAAGCCTTGGAAAAGATCAAAGAAGAGTCGGGTGAATCAAAGACAGACCTTAAGCAAAAAGATATGATGCTGCAACAAGAAACTGTAGCCCGTCAGAAGCTTCAGGGAGAAGTTTCTTTAAAAGACATGGAACTTGAAAAGATGGGCAAAGAATTAGAGAGCTTAAAAACCGAATTGAAGACAAAAACGCAGATGTTCGATGGCCTCAAAGGCCAATATAACGAGATCGAGGCTGAATTGCAGAAGGTCCGCGAAGATGCGTTAAAGAAGAAGGAGCCAAAAAACGAGCCTATATCTGAACCCAGGCCAGAGCCAAAATTAGAGCAAAAGCTTGAAGTAAAACCAGAAGTAAAACCTGAGCATGAAGAGATACCTGGTTTTCAAAAACAGCCCGATGTAAAGATCGGGATCAGGCAGGACGTGCCAAAGGATACGGATTTTTTGAAAGCCGGGCAGGCTAATGACGCAGGGAAGGCAGCCGGTGATATTGCCGAGGGCGCATTCAAGCTTACAAATGTAAATAAGCCTCCCGTAGAAATTAAGGAAACGCCGAAGGCCGCATCCGGTGCCCTTAAGGAAAAAGAGAGATCCAAATCAAAGAGAGAGGTTTTGATCGATGGATTCCATCCTAAACCCCCGCCGCATCCGCAAGAGCAGCCCTAAATGTAAATGCATAAGTTAAGAATAGAAGATTTTAAGAAGAGGCTCAACCCTTCGCAGTTGGAAGCTGTTATGACTATCGACGGACCACTTTTGGTCGTAGCCGGCGCAGGGACCGGCAAGACGCGGGTCATCGAGTATCGCTGTCTTTATATGATTGAACAGGGCATCGCCCCAGAGAATATCTTGTTGTTGACCTTTACGCGTAAAGCCGCTCGGGAGATGTTGGGCCGAGCTTCTATGCATGATCCCAGATGCAAAAAGATAGAGGGCGGGACATACCATTCATTTGCCTACCGTGTGATCAAAAAATATAAAAATGTAATAGGATTAGGAGACCATATCTCTTTTATCGACGAGAGTGATAGCGCGGATGCCCTGCATCTTTTGGCTGCGAGGGCAGGATGCCTGGAAGATAAGACGCGCTTTCCGAAAAAGGACACTTTAAGGAGCATCTTGAGTATGAGCATTAATCGCAATCAGAGCATCGGTGAGGTCCTGACAAAAGATTACCCTCATTTCCTGCCTAAGGAAGCACAGCTACAGGACATACAGAAGAAGTATGCGGAGTATAAGATAGCCCGTAACCTGATAGATTATGACGACATGCTCATTTACTTGAAATTTCTTTTGGAAGACCCCGAAGTCAACAAAAAAGTATCGTCTCAATTCAAGTATATTATGGTGGATGAATTCCAGGATACAAATAGGGTCCAGGCTGATATCGTCTATTCCCTGGCGCGCGGCCATCATAATTGTATGGCTGTAGGCGATGACACGCAGAGCATATATAGTTTCCGCGGCGCCTATTATAAAAATATGTTCGATTTCCCAAAGGTGTTTAGTGATACGAAGATCATCAAGCTTGAATATAATTACCGCAGTATTCAGCCCATACTCGATGTGGCTAATGCCGTGATAGAAGGGGAAAAAAGAAAATATTCCAAAGTATTGTTTACGACGTGCCAGGGAAGCGACAAGCCCACGCTTTCCTATTTTAAGGATGCTTTTTCCGAGTCTGAATGGGTGGCTGCCAAGATCAAGGAATATCGTGACCAAGGCGTCCTTTTGGGTTCCATCGGGGTTTTGTACCGCTCTAACTTTTTATCTCTTCCTGTTCAGTTGGCTTTATCCAAGCTCAATATACCATTCGCTGTTTATGGGGGGATGAAGTTCGTCGAGACAGCCCATATCAAGGATGTCCTGGCTTTTCTTAAGGTGCACCATAACCCCAAGGATGAAATTTCGCTGGCGCGCGTCCTCATGCTGTTAGACGGCATCGGGCCGCGTACCGCAGAAAAAGTCAAAGAGATCATTTCTGCGCCTGGTGGAGCTTATCGTGACGAAGACTTGAAAGGAGTGGTTAAGAACCCTTCGGTGCGTAAAGAATTGGAACGCGTTTCGGGCCTGTTCAGGTCGCTTGCCCAGTCGGAAGGGACAGAGGCCAAGGTGAGAAAGATAATCCATTTTTATACACCGTTTTTGAAAAAGAAATTCGATGATTATCCGTTGCGCCAGGATGACTTAAAGGCTTTTTTAGAGATATCCTCGTCTTATACTTCTCTTGAGCAGTTTTTAGTGGATTTTGTCACTATTGAGCCGCCCGAAAGAAGCCTGGTTTCAATGGAGGCAAAAAAAGAAGATGAGCGGCCGGTAACGCTTTCAACAATACATTCTGCAAAAGGGCTGGAGTGGGAAGCCGTTTTTATTATCGCTCTCGTGGACGGCTGCCTGCCTGTATCTTACGCTTTGGATGATGAGGAGTCGATCGAAGAAGAGCGCAGGCTTCTTTATGTTGCGGTGACGCGCGCAAAAAGGCACCTGCATCTTTCCATGCATAATGAGGGCCGGCAGGGCGGTATGAGCAGTTTTAACCGGCTCTCGCGCTTTATCAGCGATTCAGGCGTAATGGAGAGGCTGGAGCAGGATTATGCTTGGTTTGAAGACGAGGGTCCTGAATTAGAGGATCTGACGACACAAAAAATGGATAAAGTTGGCCTGTACCATAAACTAGTTGATTATTTTGACTCTCCATATGCCAAAGATAATTTTTGATATAGAGACAGTTGGATGTGAGATGGATTCCTTTGATGAAGCCACAAGGGTTGCTCTTCTGAAATATGCCAAGACAGACGTTGAGGAGCAGGAGGTCAGGGATTCCATGAGTTTTTATCCTTTGACCGCGCAGATCGTGACTATCGCCATGCTCGAAGTAGATTGTGCCAAGGCCTTCGTCTATTACCAGACGCCAGGTGAGCAGCCGCAAAAAGTCGTCGAAGGCGATGCGGAATATATTTCTGTTGCAAACGAGAAGCAGCTCCTGGAGCTTTTTTGGAAAAAGATCGAGAAATACGACCAGTTCATTACTTTCAACGGCAGGGCCTTTGATTGCCCTTTTATCATGATACGTTCTGGCATCAATCGCCTCAAGGCCAGCCGTAATCTTATGCCGGATAGGTACAGGTCCGGAGCTCATATTGACCTGATGGAAAAACTTACCTTTTTAGGAGCTTCGCGCAAGAAATTCAGCTTACACATGTGGTGCAATGCCTTTGGTATTAAAAGCCCGAAGGATGAAGGCATCACCGGATTGGATGTAAAGGGCCTTTTTAAGGCGGGCAAGCACTTCGATATTGCCCGTTACTGCCTGCGCGATGTAGCTGCCACCAAAGAACTCCACAGCCTTTGGGATAAGTACATCAATTTCCCCGTCTGAAATCCTCCATTTTTCTTGTAAAACCTACCCGTTTCCTGTATCATAACAAGCACATTATGATTAAAAAGACTATTGAGGTAAAAAAGATCACTGCCGCCAATTTTAAGCGTTTTGGGTGGTTGATCGAGTATCCGAACAGGGCTAAATCCCCAAAAACAATAAATCTTTTTAAAATAGTTGTCAGGGAGCCTGATGCTGGTTGGCGCATAGCTTATTTGGTCGTCAGGGACATGTTTATTGATAAGTTGGAACAGCACCCGGGGTCTAAAGAGAGTTTTGAGCCTGTATCGGGCCCGGGTTTGATCTATTGCGCAACAAAAAAAGACCCTGCGGCAATAGAGTGTTTTTTGCTGGATAGGCCGGTGATCTTAAAGAAAGGCGTTTGGCATGGGGTTATCGCTTTGTCAGGGGAGTTTGACGTCAAGATCACGGAAAATTCCAGGGTAAAGTGTGTATATTGGCCGCTTGGTTTTGTCATGGAAGGAAAATAAAGATGCCCGAAGGCCTGGCTTACGAGACATATCTTAAAAGAAGGGCCGAAGATCATGAGGCCGCGTGTATTAGGTGCGGGGCATGTTGTGGCGCTTTTGAGGCTGACCCATGCAGCCGCCTTGCTAAAGGGGCAGATGGAAAATATTTATGTACCACCTACGAGAACAGGCTTGGTTTGCAGAAAACTGTCTTTGGCCAGGAATTCAGATGCGTGCCTGTCCGCAAGATTCTTTTTGAACCATGGAACGGTTCTTGGCAGTGTGCCTATAAAAAACAATTATGAAATTTTATACTGAATATCTCTGGTTTAATACAAAGACAAAACGGGCTTATATCAATATAACTGCGCAGGTGGAAGAGATCTTGTCCAAAAGCAAGATCAAGGACGGGATGATCCTTGTTTCGGCTATGCATATAACGGCTGGCGTTTATGTCAACGACGATGAAGATGGAATAATCCATGATATCGATAGTATGCTGGAGCGTCTTGCACCTTACAGGCCGGATTACGAACACCATCGCACCGGCGAGACCAATGCAGATGCACACCTAAAGAGCATACTTATCCATCATGAAGTCATTATACCTGTTACGGGCTCAAAACTTGATTTCGGCCCCTGGCAACAGGTTTATTACGCTGAATTCGACGGCCAGAGAAAAAAGCGCGTCATAGTCAAGGCCATGGGAGAATAAAAACAGTCCATAGTCGAAAGTCCATAGACAGAAAATGAATAAAAAAAATTATTCAAAAGTTGCACGTGCAATAAAGAGCGCAAAGAAGATCGCGCTCTGCATCCATATGTTCCCTGACGGAGATGCCATTGGTTCTATGATCGCACTGGCATTAGCTTTGAAACACTTAAGAAAGAGATTTTATCTTTATTCTCCGAGCGAATTGCCGCACCGTTATAATTTTTTACCTCTCTATAAGCAGATCAAAACTTCTTCCAAGGGGAGAGAAAAATTTGATTTGGCCATAGCCATTGATTGCGCTTCACATGTGCAGCTTGGCGGGCTTTATAAGAAAGTTTTTGGCAAGGCAAAACAGACCATTGAGATAGACCATCATGTATTCAGAGAGGTTTTCGCAGGCATATCTTTAGTGGATGAAAATGCAGCCGCTGTAGGCGAGATCATCTATCATTTATGCAGCGCCTTGGAGAAAAAAATAGACAACGTTATTGCTGTGCCTCTTTTGGTATCCATAATTGTAGAAACCGGGTCTTTCCGGCTGCCATCGGTCCATGCGCAGACGTTCCGTATCTGTTCAGAACTTATTGCCCGCGGCGTAAATTATTACAAAGTCGTTGAAAATAGCTATTGGAGCCGAACGCGCGCAGAAGCCATGCTTTTGGGTTTATGTTTTTCACGGTTAAAGTTTTTGAAAGGCGAAAAGGTGGCTATGACCACTATCACCTTTAATGACTTAAAACGGCTTGGCGCGCGACAGGAAGATGTTGACCCCATAGCCGACCAGATCCGCACCTTAAAAGATGTCCAAATTGTTTTGCTTTTCAGGGAAATGCATGGTTTAAAGTGGCGCGTAAGCCTGCGTTCCAAAGGGTTGATCAATGTTGGGAAGGTGGCCGAGGAGTTCGGCGGCGGCGGCCATCCGGATGTGGCTGGCTGCTATCTGCCCAAGAGAGAAAAAGAGAGAAAAAGGCTAATAAAGAGGGTCTTAAAGTTATTGTGATCATGCAAAATTTAGAGCTTGAGCTGATAGAGGTTATAACGCACTGTTGTGATGTCAAGACTTTCAGGTTTGAGTTGGTTGGAGGGGTTTCTTACAAGCCGGGCCAGTATCTGGTCTTGGCCCTTGATATCGACGGAAAAAATATATCCAAGGCATTTTCCATTTCAAGCTCGCCTACCGAAAAAGGATACATCGAGTTTACAAAGAAGATCACGGACAGCCTGTTTTCCCGCAAGTTGGATTCTTTAGAAATTGGTAGAGCCTATCAGATCCGTATGCCTATGGGCAAGTTTACATTCGAGGGCGAATACTCCAGGGCCGCATTTTTAAGCGGAGGCATAGGTATCACGCCCATACGCAGTATTTTTAAATATTGTACCGATATGTCGGTTGCTTCAAGCCTGGCCCTGTTTTATTCCAGCCGCACTCCCGAATATCTGATCTTTAGGAACGATTTCAACACGATGCAGAAAGTGAATAAAAACTTAAAGATAGTCTATACCCTGACTGACTGCGATGAAAAGGTAGAAGGGTGCAGGACCGGTTATGTCGATGATGAGTTGGTGAAACAGGAGCTTCCGGATTACCGCGAACGCGTGTTCTATATTTGCGGCCCGCCTGCCATGGTAGACGCTATGCGCTCTATGCTTTTGAATAAGTTGTCCATACCTGTGCAGAAGATCATTACAGAAGATTTTGTGGGATATTAATGAAAAACGCAAAACTAATGGAATCTCTTCGCACACGGAATTTTTTGCCGTCTATTTCGGTTTACGGCCTTGGTGTTACGCTCCATAGAAGATTGTCGCTACACCCAGGCCGTAAATCCTCATAGACATTTGCCAAAAAATCCCTAATTGTGTGCTTTCAGAAATTCCATTAGTTCTGCGTAACCCTATAGCAATTATGTTTTCTTCCTTAAAGGTCCGCGAGTTTCGGATATTCTGGTTTTCCATGGTTGTTTCCCTTATCGGCACATGGGTCCAATCCATGGCGCAGAGCTGGCTTGTGTTCAAGCTCACAGGTTCTGCTTTTCTTTTGGGTCTGGTGGGTTTCTTGGCTTATCTTCCGATCTCATTGTTCTCCTTCCCGTCGGGAGTTTTCATTGACAGGGTAGTAAAACGGAATTTGCTTATTGTGACACAGGCTGTTTTCACGCTTCTGGCTTTTGTCCTTGCATATCTTGTCCAGAGGGATATGGTCCAAGTCTGGCACATCATGGCCATAGCTGTTTTAAGCGGATTAGCCATGGCTGTCGATGCGCCGGCCAGGCAGGCAATGGTCGTAGAACTCGTTGGCAAACAGCATCTTTTTAACGCAATAGTTCTTAATTCTGCCGCATTTAATACGGCCAGGCTTATCGGGCCTGCCCTTGCCGGTGTATTAATAGCCGTGGTAGGTATGGCCGGCTGTTTTTATGTCAACGCATTCAGTTATATCCCGGTCTTAGCTGCTTTATTTTTTATCAGGCCGACTCCGGCTCCGGTAAATGTAAAAAACAAATCTTTTTTATCGGATATACGGAATGTGGTCGACTATATCCGCAAAGAACATTTTCTTCTGGCGTTATTTGCTATTGTTGCGATGTTCAGCCTTTTCGGCTCGGCTTACATTATTTTGATGCCTATCTTTGCCCAGGAAATACTTCATTCAGGGGCTAACGGCCTGGCTATATTGATGTCTGCCAGCGGCGCCGGCGCACTCATCGGCGTATTGAACCTTGCCAGGCTCAAGCATACAGCGTCAAACCTGGCACTTCTAAAGTTTTGTATGGGACTTTTTTTTGCTTCAATTATGGTTTTTGCTTGTTCCGGTAATTTTATACTCTCGGCCTTTATGTTGTTTTTGTGCGGTTTCGGAGGTTCTAGCGGTATGTCAATAGTAAATACTCTCTTACAGATGAGCATACCCGATGAATACAGAGGCCGGATCATGGGAGTATTTGTGATGATGTTCACAGGGTTCATGCCTATAGGAAATCTTTTTGCCGGGGCCTTGGCTCATTTTATCGGCGCGCCACATACCGTATTCCTAGGGTCTGCTACCAGCCTGGTCGTTTATTTTATAATAGCTAAAAAATATCTTACAAGTTCGCCACAGAGGGTTGTTTTATCATGAAGAACCAAGAAGTCTCGGCTATATTCCGGGGAATTGCGGAACTTTTAGAGATCAAGGGGGATAATCCGTTCCGTATACGCGCTTATTTGAGAGCCGCAGAAACGATCGAAGGCTTAGAAAAAGATATCCAGGATTATGCCGCAGGCGAACGCCTGGAGGAGATACCGGGCATTGGCGTTGACCTGGCAAACAAGATCAAAGAAATAATCGCAACAGGAAAATGTAAATATTATGAAGAGCTAAAAAAACTTGTTCCGGACACAGTGGTGTCTATGCTTGAGATCCCGTCAGTCGGGCCAAAGACAGCCAATCTTTTTTTTAAAGAGCTTAAAATAAGATCCGTTGACGAGCTTAAAAATGCAGCAAAGAGCGGCCGACTTCTGACCTTGCCTGGCATTAAACAGAAGACGATTGAAAATATTCTCAAAGGCATCGAGTTGCTAAAAAAGGGCAAAGAGAGGATGGATCTGTTGACAGCGACCACTGTAGCAGAGGTCATTGTCCTGGAGCTGCGACGGTTGAGAGATGTACAAATTATCTCTGCGGCAGGCAGCCTTCGCCGCATGAAGGAAAGAGTCAGGGATATTGATATTCTGGCCGCAACTAAAAACCCGAAGAAGGTCTCGGATGCTTTTATCAACTTGCCTCATGTCAAACGCGTTTTGGCTTGCGGCGAGACAAAATCTTCAATTTTGACCAAGGACGATGTGCAGGTTGATTTGCGCGTTATTGACCCAAAGTCATACGGTGCCGCGCTTGTTTATTTTACAGGTTCTAAAAATCACAATATAGCCTTGAGGTCGAGAGCTATCAAGATGGGCTGCAAAATCAATGAATACGGTGTCTTCAATAAAAAAGGCCTTTGTCTTGCTTCAAAGACAGAAGAAGAGGTATACCGCTCTTTGCGTTTGGATCTTATCGAGCCTGAAATGCGCGAAGATACAGGTGAGATCGAGGCCGCATCAAAGCATATCTTGCCGAAACTTATTGAAATCAAGGACATATTAGGAGATCTTCACGCGCACACCAGCTATTCCGACGGAAAAGATACGGTTGAGGCCATGTCGCAGGCTGCGGCCAGTTTAGGTTATGATTATATCTGCCTTACCGACCACTCTGTTAGCTTGAAAGTTGCCAATGGCCTGGATACCGCAAGGCTCAAAAAAAAGCGCCACGAGCTCGAGAGTGTGAATAAAAAACTAAAAAATTTCAGGATCCTGTTCGGTTCCGAGGTAGAGATCGACAGCGACGGCTATATAGATTATAAGAACGATATTTTGTCTGGTTTTGATGTGGTGATCGCGGCAATACACTCCGGCTTCAAACAATCCAGGAAACAGCTGACAAAAAGGATCGTCCGCGCATGTCAGAATAAGCACGTGCATATCATTGCTCATCCCACAGGTAAACTCTGGCCTACGAGGGAGCCTTACGATGTAGATTTTAAGGAGATCTTCAAGGTGGCGCGGGAAACAAATACGGCTTTGGAGATCAATGCGCATCCATACCGTTTGGATCTCTCGGATACCGCGAGCCGTCTCGCCAAGGAAAATAAAGTCCCCCTTGCTATAAACACAGATTCGCATGCAACATCGCATTTGGCTTATATGAAGTTCGGTGTAGGCCTGGCTCGGAGAGCCTGGCTGGAGAAGGATGACGTGCTTAATACGCTCGAATTGGATGCGTTGCTGAAAGCGATAAAGAAATGATAAAAAACAGAAGAACTGTTTTTCGGTCTTTAGGTTTTTTAGTTTTTCTGTCTTCTGTCCTCTGTTCTCTGTTCTCTGTTTTAAGCGGTTGCGGAAAGCCGCTTTTCAGGGATTCCGAATTCACGATGGGTTCTTTCGTTGAAGTGATATCGCCCGATCCCAGGGCAAAAACAATAGTCTTTAATGAATTCAATAGGCTGGACAAAGTCTTTAATATCTTTGATGAAAATAGCGAGCTTTCCCGCCTCAACCAGACAGGCGGGCTAATTGCATCTGAAGATCTTTTTGCTATCCTTAGAAAAAGTAAAGAATTTTATGATGTTTCGGGAGGCGCTTTTGATGTAACTGTGGCTCCGTTATCCCTGCTGTGGAAGAGGGCCATAAAAAAATCCGAGCTGCCAAAAGAGGATGATATTAAAGATGCCTTAGACGCGGTAGGTTTCGACAGTGTTTATTTGGATGAGAATACTCGACAGGTGAGATTTTTGAAACTTGGAGTCAAGATCGACCTTGGCGGGATCGCCAAAGGTTATGCGGTCGACAAAGCTGTTTCTAAATTAAAGGAAGCAGGCGTTAGTTCTGCTGTTGTGAATGCCGGCGGCAACATGTATTGCCTGGGAGCCAACAGCGCAAGGGCGTGGCGCGTCGGCATACAGGACCCTCGCGTGGCAAAGAATTTGATCAGAAAGATCGAGTTGAAAGACTCGGGTGTTTCAACGTCAGGAGACTATGAGCAATTTTTCGTCTTTCAAAATAAGAGGTATTCACATATAATAAATCCAAAGACAGGATATCCTGCGGAAAACGGGATCATATCCGTTACCGTGGTTGCGGGCGACGCCATGACCGCTGACGCGCTGTCCACGTCTATTGTTGTGCTGGGCCGGGAGAAAGGGCGCAAGTTGATAAAGCGTTTTCCCGGAGCGTACGCCAAAGTTATCGACGAACATGACAGACTTTTTGACCTATAATATACTTTCCGTAGATAAGCTTGCCGATACTGTAGTGCGGATGGCAATAAGCGCGCCTGACATAGTCAGGAACGCACATGCAGGGCAATTTGTCGTGATAATTGTCGACGAAAAAGGAGAGCGTATTCCCCTGACAATAGCCGATTTTGATAAGGGAAAAGGCGACTTAACGGTTATCTTCCAGGAGGTCGGTTTTTCGACTATTGCGTTGGGCCGCAAGCGTCCGGGAGAGCTTCTTTACGCTGTTTTAGGGCCCCTTGGCAAGCCCACGCATACAGAAAAATTCGGCAGCGTACTCTGCGTCGGTGGAGGCGTAGGTGTAGCCGAACTATGGCCTGTGGCCAGAGCTTTAAAAAACGCAGGTAATCGCGTCTCTTGCATTGCTGGTGCCCGCACCAAGAGCCTGATCATACTTGAAAACGAACTAAAAAATATCTGTGACGATCTTTCCATAACGACAGATGACGGCAGCTACGGCCAAAAGGGGTTTGTTACCGGCGTATTGAGCGAAAAGATCAGAGACGGCGAGTATTCTTATGTATATGCCATAGGCCCTGTGCCTATGATGAAAAAGGTTGCGGAGATAACGCGGCCATATAAAATAAAGACAGTCGTAAGCCTTAATCCGCTGATGGTTGATGCCACGGGCATGTGCGGCGTCTGCCGTTGCAAGGTGGAAGGAAAAACCGTCTTCGGTTGCGTTGATGGCCCGGAGTTTGACGCCCACAAGGTTGATTTCGATGAGTTGAGCCAGCGGCTCTCTTTTTTTAAAGACAAGGAAAGCCAAATAAACGATCCGGGGGTTTCTTGACATACCTTAAATGAGCACGTGACTTATGGAGCGAAGCGCTCATAAGTCACTGTGCGAATTTATCCCGTGCCTGCGAAGCGATTAGGCATCGGGATCTATGTGGGTAATTTTCCATGTCAAAATTGCGGGGAGGTAAATTATGGACGACAGAAGAAAGCATGTGCGGTTTAGATCATCGACTATTATGCAGTATAAGGACGGTATTTTTTCGGCGCATGCTGATGTATTGACAAAGGATGTCAGCCTTGGAGGGGTATGTTTTTTTTCCGACAAAAAGGTCAAATTGGGGCAGATCATCAAGGTGAAACTTTTTTACGATTCAAAGGTGCCCGCAAAGGCCATTACAGGAAAAGTCGTTTGGTCTACGCCCTATAGTGACAATATCTCAAAAGGTTATTTGAACGGCCTCACCTTTATACGCTGATGAGAATACCCCTGGCAAATAAAAAAGATATTGTTCGATGCTGGGATTTTTTCCATTGCATATCAGACGAACAGAAGAAATGCCTTATGTCTGAAGTGGAGGAGTGGAGGTGTTGGATGGTAAATATAGCTTGCTGCAAGATAAATCAAGAGGCACCAAGGCCCATAAGCGTAAAAAATGTTTTTTGCAAAACGTGCTCCTATTTTAAAGAATACGGCCATATTGCGTAGGATAACCTTAATCTTAATTTTTGCGATCGTGTTTTGTTCTCACGCAGGACAGGCGTGGTGCAAGACTTCATCCTCAAGTAGAAAAAAAAGCCGGCCGGCAGTTACGGCCCAGGCCGTTTACGCAGTAGATCATACTAAAAAAAAGGTGTTATTTTCACGCAACGCGCGTTTGAAGTTTCAGCCCGCAAGCACGGTAAAGCTTTTGACAGCCCTGGTTGTTTTGGAACGCATTGATCTAAATAAAGAAGTCAAGGTTGGGGCGCGTGCTGCAGGAGTCCAGCCGACAAAGGCCGGTTTGACACGCGGGGCTACGTACTCCGTCAGGGAGTTATTGACAGTCCTTCTTGCGAGCTCGGCTAATGACGCCGGCGTTGCCTTGGCCGAGGCTGTAAGCGGGAGAGAGGCGGATTTTGCGGTTTTGATGAACAAAGAAGCAAGGGCCCTCGGCTGTCGCGATTCTAATTTCATGAATGCTACTGGTTTGCCAAATAAAGGTCAGTATACAACTGCCTATGACCTGTCAATCATCACCCGGGCAGCTTTCAATAATTCTTTTATTTCGTCTGTCATGAAAAAGAAACGGGTTTCGATCGACGGCTCTGACGGCCGCGTGATCACCCGTGATAACCACAATAAACTTCTGTGGCGCATTAAAGTCCCTTGCGTTTTGGGAAAGACCGGATATACGCGCAGTGCCGGCCATTGTTATGCCGGCATAGCCTACTTTGACGACCGTAACGTTTCCGTAGTTATCATGAAGAGCCGCAAGCCCTGGGCTGACCTATATGCGATCTTAGGGATCAGGCCAAAGAAGAATTAATATGGAGGTGCCATGAAGAAGCTTTTGTTTATGTGTTTTATCACGATGTTAATTTTGGTTTTAGGCTTTGCTACAGCTCATGCAAAATCGATGAGCCTACAGGAGATAGAAGGTGACCGAAAGGTCCTTTTAAAGATCGATAAGAAAGCGAAAATGTCGAAACCTTTCCTGAAACGTAAACAAGCGCAGGACTATATCGTAACATCCGAAGATTTAAAAAAGCGCGTGACTGGGAACCTCTACACCGGTGAAAATGTGATCCGGCATGATAAGAGCCCGCGTTTCCAGAATTTATCTGACGGTATTATTTTCAATACGGGCGGCGGAAAGATCGGTTATGCCAAGAGGAAGGACGGGTCGTTCATCGTTATCATAGACTATCCCACAGGCCGTAAGCTTAGGGATGTTAACGAAGCAGTATTCGACGAATTTGCTAATGTGATCAACGATGACTGCACCGTGCCTTATGTATTTTTTGATAAAGAAGGCCAGGAGGCCGCCATTGTATACTTCCCCAGCTCCATGGTGGTTTCTCAATATCTGACCCAAGACGGGTTAGTGGCAATTGAGGCTTCTGAACGTATTTAGTTGACTATTTAGGCCTATAACATGAAAAGACAAGACGCCCGTGAACGCATAAAAAATTTTTTTGAAGTTGCCCTTGGTCTTGATGCGTCAGACGCAGTTAAAGAAGCTGCGCGATGCCTTCAATGTAAGGATAAGCCTTGTGTCAAAGGGTGTCCGGTCGAGATAGATATCCCGTCGTTTATAAGATTATTAAAAGAAGGCAATCCGAAAGAGGCGCTGGAAAAAATAAAAGAGAAGAACTTTTTGCCTGCCGTATGCGGCCGGGTATGCCCTCAAGAAGACCAGTGCGAGGCTGTGTGTGTCTTAAATAAGAAGAAGATGCCGATCAATATAGGGGCGCTGGAGCGTTATGCGGCAGACCATGAAAAAGCAGTCCATGGACAATGGACCATGGACCATGGACAAGACAGAGTGCAGCTGACAGAGGACAGAGGACAGAAAAAAATATCAAAAGTCGCTGTAGTGGGCAGCGGCCCGGCCGGCTTAACTTGCGCAGCGGAGCTTGCGATCTTAGGATATGGCGTAACTCTTTTTGAATCATTGCATGTGCCCGGCGGCGTGCTTTCATATGGTATACCCGAGTTCCGTTTGCCTAAAAATATAGTACACGACGAGGTTGCTTATATAAGATCGTTAGGCGTCCAAATAAACACTAATATTTTAGTGGGTAGGACTTTCACGTTTAGTGATCTGTTTGGGGATGGTTACAAAGCTATTTTTATGGCCTCCGGAGCCGGGTTGCCTAATTTTTTGGGCATTGAAGGGGAGAACGCCGGAGGTGTCTATTCAGCCAATGAGTTTCTGACCCGCGTCAATCTCATGAAAGCTTATGAGTTTCCCAAGTCAGCCACGCCGGTGAAGGTAGGCAAGACCGTTGTTGTCATCGGCGGCGGCAATGTTGCATTGGATAGCGCGCGGTGCGCAAGACGCCTTGGGGCAGATGTGTCACTTGTATATAGGCGCACTGAAAACGAGATGCCTGCCCGTCGCGAAGAGATCGAGAATGCCAAAGAAGAAGGTGTCAATTTTATGTTTTTGACAGCGCCAAAAAAGATCATAGTGGATGAAAAAGGGAGTGTTAAGGCACTTGTTGCACTAAAAATGGAATTGGGAGCGCCGGATGCTTCCGGCAGGCCAAGGCCGATCGTCATCAAAGGTTCAGAATTTATCATTGATACCGATACGGTCGTTGTGGCCATAGGCCAAAGTCCAAACCCGCTTTTGGCAAAAAACACTCCGGGTTTGGAGGTTACCGACCGCAGCACGATAAAGGTGGACAAGCATTACGCGACGTCTATAAAGGGTGTTTTTGCCGGCGGTGATATTATTACAGGTGCGGACACGGTGATATCCGCCATGGGCGCAGGAAAAAAAGCAGCGCATGAGATAGACAATTATATTAAAGGTAGCCACCAGGACACCAGACACCAGTCACCAGAAAAAGATTTTAACCGGTGACGTGGTGACATGGTGACTTGGTGACCAAACAGCGAAAATTATAATATGACTGTTAACGATATCAAAAAACTCAAAGGTAAGCGTAAGATTGTAATGTTGACCGCCTATGATTATCCTATGGCCGGCGCAGCTGAAAAGGCCGGCATAGATATCATCCTCGTAGGCGATTCACTGGCGAACGTAGTCCTGGGCCTTGATTCTACCAAAGACGTCACTATGGACCAGATGATATATCATGCCAAGGCAGCCCGCAGGGGCGCAAAAAATACATTTATCGTCGGCGATATGCCTTTTGAGGCGTATCAAAAAGACATTAGAGACTCGGTCAAAAATGCTAAACGGTTCATTGATGAGGCAGGATGCGATGCCGTGAAGCTCGAGTGGTTCCAGCAGGCGCTTGAGGCGACAAGTTTGGTGATCAAGGCCGGTATTCCTGTAATAGGCCATATTGGGTTAACGCCGCAGACAGCGGAAAATATAGGCGGTTTTAGGGTCCAGGGTAAAGATGCTGATGCCGCGAAAAGATTAATTGAACAGGCCAGGCAATTTGAGGATCTAGGCTGTTTTGCAATACTTCTTGAATGCGTGCCCGATAAAGTGGCAGAGATCATTACTGGCAAAGCAAATGTCCCTACGATTGGCATTGGTGCTGGTCCCTATTGCGACGGCCAGGTCTTGGTGACACACGATATGCTGGGCCTGTTTGAGCGCCACACGCCGAAATTTGTAAAAAAATACGCAAATGTGACGGATGTCATGGTCAAGGCGTTTGAGGATTACAAAAATGATGTTTTAGAAAATCGATTTCCTTCAAAGGAGCACTCTTTCGGCATCAATCCTGAAGAATTAAAGAAGTTGGACAAGAGGTTGGAAAATGGTTGACATTGTGTCTTTTTTAGAGTAAAAATATAAACTTCTGATATAGTTTTGTTTTCTAACCGCTATACGCAATACGCTACACGCTATTTTTATGTCCGAACCTTCCTTAATGGATAAGATATCTTCCCTGTGTAAGCGCAGGGGGTTCATATTCCAGAGTTCCGAGATCTACGGCGGCCTTGCCAATACATGGGATTATGGCCCTTTGGGCTCTGAACTTAAACGGAACGTCAAAAACCTCTGGTGGAGATCCGTTGTCCAGGAGCGCATGGATATGGTCGGCCTGGATTGCGCGATCCTAATGCACCCCCAGGTCTGGAAGGCTTCAGGCCATGTAGACAGTTTTACAGACCCCCTTGTTGATTGCAAAGAGTGTAAGAACCGTTTTAGGGCGGACCACCTTACTTCTACCGATGACCCCGATATAAAGCTTTGCTCATCGTGTAAGTCCAAGATCGACTTGCGTTTGTCTGCGCCCAGGATGTTCAACCTTATGATGAAGACATCGGTCGGCGCGGTGGAAGACGCAGGTTCAATTACTTATCTTCGGCCTGAAACAGCACAGGGGATATTTGTTAATTTTTTGAATATTCTCGATACCACCCGCAAAAAACTTCCTTTTGGCGTTGCGCAAATAGGCAAGGCATTTCGTAATGAGATCACCCCCGGTAATTCCACTTTTCGTACCCGTGAATTCGAGCAGATGGAGATCGAGTATTTTGTCAAGCCGGATGAAGACGAGAAATGGTATAAATCTTGGATAGAAGAGCGTTTTAACTGGTATTTAAAATACGGTATCAAGAAAGAGAATTTGAGGATCAGGCCCCACCAGAAAGATGAACTGGCGCATTATGCAAAGGCATGCTCGGATATCGAATATAACTTTCCTTTTGGCTGGTCCGAACTCGAAGGTATTGCCAATAGGGGAGATTTTGACCTAAGGCAGCATGAACAATTCTCCGGCAAGGAAATGCTCTATTTTGATTCACAGGAGAATAAAAAGATCCGGCCGCATATAATCGAGCCGTCGGGCGGAGTTGACCGCGCGACTTTGGCTTTCTTGATCGATGCTTATCATGAAGAAAAGGTAAAGGACGAGACAAGGGTTGTTTTGAAATTTTCAAAGGAATTGGCGCCAATTAAAGTCGCCATCCTACCTCTATTAAAGAACAGGCCACAGCTCGTAGGCATGGCTAAAGACATCGCTGAAGGCTTGATGGGCGAATTTCCGATCTGTTACGACGACACAGCAGCTATCGGTAAGCTCTACCGTCGGCAGGATGAGGTCGGCACGCTTTATTGCGTAACGGTCGACGTCCAATCCTTGGAAGACCAGAAAGTTACTGTGCGCGACCGCGACACTATGCTTCAGGACAGGGTCGAGGTATCAAGGTTAAAAGAATATTTATCGGATAAACTGAAATCTGAATGATTCAGGTTTAAATTAATGGTCATGTTTTAGAAAGGAGCAAGGTAGCATGAGTAAGAAAAATGTTTACTTCTTTGGCGGTGGTAAGGCTGACGGCAACGAAAGCATGAAGAACCTGCTCGGTGGCAAAGGCGCTAACTTGGCAGAGATGGCAGGGCATCCTAAATTAAAACTTCCTGTTCCTCCCGGGTTCACTATCACTACGGAGGTTTGCGTATATTATTATAAAAATAAGAAAAAGTATCCTGTTGGCTTAAAAGAAGAAGTGGGAAAGTCTCTGAAAAAAGTCGAGACGCTGATGGATAGAAAATTTGGCGATCCCGTAAATCCGCTTCTTGTTTCCGTTCGTTCCGGAGCCAGGAAGTCAATGCCCGGCATGATGGAGACCGTTTTGAACGTAGGCCTTACGGAAAAAACTATCCCCGGCATGATAAAACAGTCGGGCGGCAACGCCAGGTTTGTATACGATGCGTATCGTCGTCTAATCATGATGTATTCGGACGTCGTCATGGAAAAGGCCGGCGGCTTCGAGCCAAAAGAGGATATGGGTATACGTAAGCAGCTAGAGCATCTGATGGACGATTTAAAGAAAAAGAAAGGGTATAAATCCGACACCGATATGGCTGTTGAGGATTTGAAGATCCTTTGCGGCGATTTCAAAAAGAAGATCAAGGAAGTTTTGGGTAAAGAGTTCCCTGATGAGCCCGGTGACCAATTGTGGGGCGGTATTGGCGCCGTGTTCGCTTCATGGAACGGCAAGCGCGCAATAGCATACCGCAACATTGAAAAGATACCGCATGAGTGGGGAACAGCGGTCAATGTCCAGACAATGGTCTTCGGCAATATGGGCAATGATTCGGCAACGGGCGTAGCATTCACGAGAAACCCCGGCAACGGAGACGCCGCGTTTTACGGAGAATACCTTATCAATGCCCAGGGCGAGGACGTTGTTGCCGGCATAAGGACTCCTGCCCCTGTTAATAAATATTCCCAAAGCGAGCACAATAAAGATTTAAAGACTTTGGAAGATGCAATGCCAAAGGCTTACAAGGAATTGTTCGATATACAGAGGCGCTTAGAAAAACATTACCGCGACATGCAGGATATAGAGTTCACGATCGAAAAGGGCAGGCTGTTCATGCTCCAATGCCGTATCGGAAAACGTAACGGCCCTGCAGCGGTCAAGATCGCGACTGACATGGTAACCGAGCATCTTATCACAAAAGAAGAAGCTGTCATGCGCGTAACGCCTGAACAGCTCGACGAGCTTCTGCATCCGATCATAGACCCGGTAGCAGAAAAAGAGCATAAGCCAGTTGCCAAAGGCCTGCCTGCCGGCCCTGGCGCAGCCAGCGGCACGATTGTATTTAATTCAACTGACGCCGTTCGCCTGAACAAAGAAGGCAAGAAGGTCATTCTTGTGCGCGAAGAGACCAACCCTGAAGATATCGACGGGATGCGCGCCGCAGAGGCCATTTTGACCGCACGCGGAGGTATGACATCTCACGCGGCACTCGTTGCCCGCGGTTGGGGAAAGTGCTGCGTTGTCGGTTGCTCGAGCTTGGAGATCAATATTGCCAAGAAAGAGATCGATGCTGACGGCAAGGTAATTAAAGAAGGCGAGTGGATCACTTTAAACGGGACAAAAGGCACGGTTTACGAAGGCCAGCTTAAGATGATGGATGCTTCCCATGAAAATGAGATCTTAAGCGACTTTTTAAAGATTTGCGATGCTATCCGCATTTTGAAGATCAGGACGAATGCTGATACCCCGGCTGACGCTAAAAAGGCACGCCAGTTCGGTGCCGAAGGAATCGGGCTTTTCAGGACAGAGCATATGTTTTACGGCAAGGGTTCAGAGGAGCCTCTTTTTAAATTGCGCAAGATGATCATGTCTAATTCTACAGACGAGCGAAGGCGCGCCTTAGACGAGCTCTTTCCGCATATGAAGAACGATATCAAAGGTACGCTCGAGGCGATGGAAGGATTGCCTGTAACAGTAAGGCTGCTCGATCCGCCTCTGCATGAGTTTGTCCCGCACAAGCAAGAGGCGCGTGAGGCCCTTGCTAAGAGTTTGAATATTTCCATGGAAGAGTTAGAGAAGAGGGCAAACGGCCTGGCCGAGTCTAATCCAATGATGGGCCATCGCGGTGTGCGCCTGGGAGTAACGTATCCGGAGGTGAGCGAGGCCCAATTCAGGGCTATTTTTGAATCAGCGGCAGAATTGATCAAGGCCGGCAAATTGGTGTTCCCTGAAATCATGATACCGGTGGTTTGCTCGCCGAAAGAGTTGACAGATCAGTTAGAGATCGCCAAGAAAGTTTATGCCGAAGTTCTCGCAAAATTCGGCTTAAAGAAGATCGACCACATGTTCGGCACCATGATCGAGATCCCGCGTGCGGCGTTAGTGGCAGATAAGATCGCCGAAGTCGCGTCATTTTTTTCATTCGGGACAAATGACCTGACGCAGATGAGTTTCGGGTTTTCCCGTGATGACATCGGCGGGTTCCTCCTTGAGTATCTCAAGAAAGGCATATTGCCGGATGATCCTTTTCAGACGATCGACCAGGATGGAGTTGGTGAGCTGATCCAGACAGGCATAACACGCGGCCGAAAGACCAACAAAACTTTAAAGGTAGGTATTTGCGGCGAGCATGGCGGTGACCCAAGGTCTATCGATTTTTGTTACCGCGCAGGCATGAACTACGTATCTTGTTCGCCTTTCCGCGTGCCTATTGCAAGGCTTGCGGCAGCGCGTGCGGTATTAGCGAACAGACCAGTAAAAAAGGCGAAAAAGGAAAAAAAGAAATAGCATAGAGCAAAGGGCATAGTAAAAAGTAGTTGCCCTAAGCTCTAAGCCATAGGCCCTAAGCCAATTCAATGGAAAATATCAAGTCCTACATAAAAGAAGTCCGTAAAGAGCCCCTTTTGACGGCGAAAGAAGAAATTGATCTTTCCAAGCGTGCTAAAAAGGGTGATGCCGCAGCGCGCGACAGGATGATACGCGCTAATTTGCGGCTTGTTATTAATATTGCCAAGAAGTATATGCATTTGGGGATACCGCTCATGGACTTGATTGAGGAAGGCAATGTGGGCCTCATGAAAGCGGTGGAAAAGTTCAACCCAAAAAAGGGGTTCAGGTTTTCAACCTATGCTGCCTGGTGGATCAAACAGGGTATCACGCGTTCGGTTTTTGACCAGTCCCGGACAGTGCGTATTCCGGTGTATGTCAATGAATTGTTGACAAAGTATAAAAAGACGAATGAGCGGCTCATGGGTAAGCTCAAACGAGTTCCTACGGATACAGAGGTTGCCCGCGTCATGCGTGTCACTATCGACAAGATCACAAAGATCCGCAGTACTGTTACAAAGACCTCTTCTTTGGATGCGCCTATTGACGAAGAGGGCGGCAACGAGATCATTGACCTTGTCGAAGATAAAAGTTCCGCTAACCCGGAAACAGAGCTTAATAATTTTTTCACCAAAGAGCGGCTGACCGGCTTGCTTGATCTGGTCAATGTGCGCGAGCATGAGGTTTTAAACCTAAGGTTCGGCTTGGTAGACGGCAAGCAGCATACTCTTGCGGATGTTTCTAAGAAGATGGGGGTTTCCAGGGAGCGCATAAGGCAAATAGAGGAAAATGCGCTCAAGAAACTTAAAAAATTCATGTCGGAGCAGGATAAGGAGGCAATGAAATAAAGTGGCCGAAACTAAATTCTATACCTTGGTAGTCCCGCGTTTTGAAGATGTTTTCCATTCTTTTTTTGCTTCCGAAGTCATAAAGGGCGTTACTGCAGCGGCCAGCCGTCTGAAGGCCGATATCCTGATACATATCACGGAGAGAAAGAAGCATTCTGACTGGGTTACGAGCGAGTCTATCGTCTCCGAGTATGTCAAAGGAGTTATCTTCGCCGATATCGACGGAGACAAGAAACATCTCTTGGAATTCGCAAAAACCGGCATCCCCTATATTGTCATGAATAATTACTTCAGTGAAGATATTAATTGCATAGCTATTGATAATCGTCGTGCGGCTATGGATGTCGTGGAGTATTTGGTTAAGCTGGGGCATACGAAGATCGCGACTATAGTAGGGGACCTTTCTACGCAGGCAGGGGAAGCCAGGCTCGAAGGTTATAAGCAGGCAATGGCGAAATATGGCCTGGATATCCCGAAAAGTTATATACAGGAGGGTTTTTTCTTAAGGACTCCGGCCCGTGCCGCCGCAAAACATATTTTAAATCTCGAAGATAGGCCGACGGCGATATTTGCGGCCAGCGACGTCATGGCTTTGGAAGTTGTTGACGAGGCTAAAAGTGAAGGCTTAAGGATCCCTTGGGACATATCGCTTGTCGGGTTTGATGATAATCCTATTGCCGGATACAGCCCTGTGCGCCTG
This sequence comes from Candidatus Omnitrophota bacterium, assembly GCA_016235185.1. GTDB lineage: Bacteria > Omnitrophota > Gorgyraeia > Velamenicoccales > Velamenicoccaceae > UBA9636. The sequence continues at coordinate 33,672 of JACRLT010000023.1, read as the reverse complement.
ACAACAGTCGGCCAGCCTATTGTCGAGATGGGGCGCCTGGCTTTGGAAAAATTGAACCAAATTGTGCTTTTAAAGGAAAAACCGCCGGTTAAAGTCGTTTTGCCGGCTAAGCTCATCAAGAGAGAGTCGACGCTGGTTTTAAATAAGGCATAGTGCATAGAGCAAAGGGCAAAAGGGTTAACCCTAAGCCCTGTGCCATTAGCCCTAAGCAATTTTTATTGGGAGGTTTTTTATGGCCGATTTAAAAAAGTATATCCGCAATATTCCCGATTTCCCAAAGCAGGGGATCCTGTTTAGAGACATCACTACGCTTTTAAAAAATAAGACAGCTTTTAAGAAAGCCATAGATAGTCTTGCCCAGTCAGTGAAAGGGAAAAAGATCGATTATGTCGTTGCAGTTGAATCCCGCGGTTTTATTTTTGGCGCTGCTTTAGCCTATAAGTTAGGTGTTGGGTTCGTCCCTGTAAGAAAAAAAGGAAAGCTGCCGGCAGAAACGATCTCCGTGACCTATGACTTGGAGTATGGCACTGACACGCTCCAAATGCACAAAGACGCCATAGGCCCAAATTCCAAGATCCTTATAGTCGATGACCTTTTGGCTACCGGAGGCACTGTCAGCGCAGTATGCCAGCTCTCCAAAAATATCGGTTCAAAGATCGTAGGTATTATTTTCCTCATTGAACTTTGCGGCCTCAAGGGCAGAGATAAGCTAAAAGGCTATCCCATCTATTCGTTGATACAATATTAGCGTAGAGCATAGGGCTTAGGGCGTACAAGCATAGAGCGGAAGATCTAGCTCTGCACCATTTGCCATATGCCATTCGCTATTTTTGCCCCCGTAGCTCATCTGGATAGAGCACAGGTTTCCTAAACCTGGTGTGGCAAGTTCGAGCCTTGCCGGGGGCATTTTAACTTCCTGCAATGCGAGAACTTAAAAAGGGGATTATTAAGGGGAAAAGATTGTTTTCCCCTTAAGCAAGTCGTTTGCATGCTAAGGAAGGGTTGACAGCGAGCGAAGCGAGCGCCAGAAGGGAAACCATTGGGTTTCCCTATGGGGAGGAGCGTAGCTACGACTAGTTCGAGTCAGCCGCAGGCTGACGCAGCCTTGCCGGGGGCATTGAATTTTTGAGCAACAAAAATTCATCCTGCGCGACTTCAGATAGTATTCAAAAAATAGCGAAGGATTAGATAATCTGCAAGGCGAGAACTTAAAAAGGGAAAGAACTAATTAATCCTCTTGACATAATGTATCAAATATGATACATTTTCTACGGGAATAGAAAGCACGCGAATGCTGAATTATTACGAAGATTTTTTAATATATAGCGGTGCGTATTATTCCGTATATTTCCATGCAGAGGCAAGAAATTCATCTATTGTTCATGAATATTTTGAAGGATGCGATGATGTCACTCAAGCAAGTCTGTTATACCTTGTTAAGAGAATGGCTGATGAAGGGCGTATCTATGACACAACGAAATTTCGTATTGAGGATAAAGGAAATAAGATATATTGTTTTAAACCAAGGAGTGAACGATTCTTTTGTTTTTTCTTTACGGGTAAAAAGGTAATCGTCACATCAGCCCATACAAAGAAAAGGCAAAAATTGGATCGTGGCGAGCTTAATAAAGCGATACAGATCCGCAATCAATATTTTGTTCGTTAAAGTGACGGAGGATGCAATGAAAAAGTCGATATTTGATAGAAAAATGGAAGATAGGAAGTTCAAGGCTGTCTATGATGAAGTCTCTGCAAAGATGAGTATCGGGGAGCAGATAGCTGAATTAAGGCATAAGGCAAGAATGAGTCAGTTGGAGCTTGCTAAAAAAGTGCATACCAGCAGAACTGCCATAGCTCGTTATGAGAGTGGTGAATATAACAAATACAATGTAGGCACTTTGGCCAAAATTGCCGGTGCGTTGCATAAAAGATTAAAAATATCTTTTTCTTAAAGTTAAACAATGTTTGATCTGCATACACATTCAATTTTAAGTGACGGCGAACTTCTCCCTTCTGAACTTGCTCGCAGATATGAAGAGAAGGGCTTCCGCGCTATTGCCATAACAGACCATGTTGACCTGTCCAATATCAAACCTGTGGTTGAAGCAATAGTCGATTTTTGCAAGCAGTGGCCCAAGGGGCGCATCAAAGTGATCCCAGGTGTTGAGTTGACGCACCTGCCTTTGGATCAGTTCAAGAAGGCCGCAACTTACGCGCGCGATCACGGAATTAAAATTATTATAGCTCACGGAGAAACGTTAGTTGAGCCGGTGGTAAAAGGGACCGCGCACGCGGCTTTGAGCGCTGATATAGATATTTTTTCCCACCCTGGTTTGATCAGCGATAAAGATGTGAAATTGGCGGCTAGCCGCGGAATTTTTTTAGAAATCAGCACGCGTAAAGGACATTGTTTAGGCAACGGCCATGTAGCAAGGCTTGCCACAAAACTCGGCGCAAAACTCTGCATTAATTCCGATTCTCACAGCCCTTCGGATATTCCTTCCATCGAATCCCTGCAAGAAGTAGGCTTGGGCGCAGGGCTTTCGAATAAAGACCTCGTCAAGGTTTACAATGACGTTGGAAACATCATCCGGCGCTCATAGTCAAATTTTACTACCACTGCTAAGAAAGCGTTTTCTTTATCCGCCGAAGGCGGATTTCGCTAAATTAGAAAATATTAGGTGCTAAAAAAAATATTGACAAGTTGTTGCAATATATGGTATTTATATAGCAATGGTGTTCACGCAGTGAAAACCACCGAGGGGTTGATAAGGGGAAAGCGGGCTTTCCCCTTATGGGGTGACAGGAGACCCGTCGGATACGGGGCGACGCCAGAGGGGCGTGAGCCCCTATGGAATTCGTAATAACGAATTTAGGCTATACCGCCAAAGACGGCTTTAATAAGGCGCCAAAGGAGGTGAATAAATTTTAGCCGGAAGCGGTCGTTTAGTTGGCGATATAACTATAGATGAAACTCCTAGGAAGGTAATAACAGTAATACCTAGTATAAATATATAATTTAAAGCCTTAAAGGAGGAAAAAAATGAGTAAACGCTTAGTGCTTTTGTTCTGCGCGGTCCTGGCGCTGGCTTTTGCAGTGCCTGCGTTCGCAGCCGTCCAGAACGTAAAGGTTAGCGGTGATATCATTGGCCGCATGATTAATCGTAATGATTTTGATTTGACAAAGGGAACCGGAACTAGCGGAGATGATGAAGTTAGTGTATTTAATTCCGTTGTCCGCTTAAGAGTTGATGCTGACTTGACGGATAATGTACAAACAACTATCCGTTTGATCAATGAGAGAAATTGGGATGAAAACACAGCCACAACATCTGATATTGATCTTGATTTGGCTTATGTGACAATGAAGGAGTTTCTATATTCTCCTTTGACAATTGCTGTAGGCCGTCAGGAACTTCATTTTGGTAATGATATGATTATTGGTGATGGGGTAGGTGCAGATGCTAATGGTACTGTTGTAAATTCAGCTGGTATTGGTACGAACCAGTTTACGAATACTACAGAGGCGCCTGCTTATACATCTAATAGCGGTGATTTAGCGTATCGCAAGGCATTTGATGCGATTCGTGCTACTTTGAATTATGATCCGCTCGTTATTGATGTTGTTTTTGCAAAGATTGATGAAAACACAATTAATGCCAGTGATAACAATGATGATGTAAATCTATATGGCGCCAATGCTGGTTATAAATTTGGCGACAAGTGGAATTCATTTGCTGAAGGCTATTTCTTTACAAGAACTGTAAGCGGTTCTGTTAAGCCTGATGTGACGCATGCCATTGGTGGTCGTGTTAGCACCAATCCTATGGCAAAAGTTAATCTCCAGCAGGAAATTGCTTGGCAGGGTGGACAGAAGATTGTTAGTGGCGCAGCTCGCGATCGTAATGCATGGGCAGCCCAGTCAATTGCAACAATTACTCCTGGTTGGAAGAACAATCCTGTGATTGGGATGGCTTATTCCTATTTCTCAGGTGATGCAAGCGTGACAAATTCAAATAGCGATAAGACATACCATGCATGGGATCCGATGTTTGAAAATCAGACATCAGGCCGCATAATCAATGCAATGTTCCCACAGTGGAATGCGCACAATGTCAATCTTAATTTGACAATTAAGCCTAGCTTTTTAGAAGATATTACATTAAAGACCGAGTGGATATATCAGTCTATGGCTAAGGCTAACAGTAGCGCTTCCTCATTAACCAATGCTATGGGTAATAGTATTAGTTTTGCTGCAAATAAGAGAGAGTTGGGCCAGGAAATTGATCTGACTCTTACTTATGATTACACAGAGGATGTCCAGTTTGCCTTAATGTCAGATTGGCTGTTCCCTGGAAGGGCTTTAACAGCTGTTAATCAGAAACAGACAGCTAATGAAGTTATCGCTTCATGTGCAGTTAAGTTCTAAATGCGATAGCATTTACCCTGAGCATATGCGAAGGGTAAGAACCAAGTGTTATCAAAAAACCCTGGGGGATAATACCTCCAGTGTTTTTTGTCGCAGACAGCGGCACACCCAGCCCATCCGATAGGGCTGGGTGTAAGGAAACCTTGAGAATTCCATTGGAACATGGTATTATTATTTTCATTAAGTTTTTAACTTGTGACGTGTGACTAGTGATTTGTGACTTGAAACTTGTGACCAGAATATGATTTATTTGGCATTCATCCTCCATATGCACCAGCCTTATTACAAGAACCTTCTGACAGGTGAGGCTGAATTGCCCTGGGCCAGGCTGCATGGTATTAAAGACTACCTTGATATGGTGCTCTTGTTGGATGAATTCCCGCAAATACGCCAGACATTCAACGTCGTGCCGTCTTTATTGGAACAAATAGAGGAATATGCTTGCGGGAACCTGTCGGATAAGTATTTAAGGCTTTCTTATAAAAATGTCTCGCAATTAACATCGGACGAAAAATATTTCATACGCGAACACTTCTTTAGCGCTGATCTCAATAGGATAGTCGGCGTTCATCCAAGATATTACCATCTTTTTCTGCATAAGCATTCGGATTATGAGTTCAGCGATCAGGATTTTCTCGACCTGCAAGTCTGGTTTAATCTTGCCTGGTTCGACCCTAGGTTTCGGCAGGATATACCGGAATTGCGCGCGCTGGTAAAAAAATCCCGTTATTTTACCGAAGAAGAAAAAAAACTGGTGCTCGATAAGCAATCGGAAATATTAAAGAAGATATTGCCGACTTATAAGCAATATCAGCAAGAAGGAAGGATCGAGTTAAGTCTAACGCCTTATTTTCATCCGATCCTGCCGCTTTTATTTTCTTCGTTTGCCGGCCGCGATGCCAATGCGCATATCACATTGCCTAAGACGGTATTTTCTCACCCGCAAGACGCGATCTGGCATGTGCAGGCAGCTGTCGATTATTACAGGGAGAAATTCGGCATGGAGCCGCGGGGTATGTGGCCTTCGGAACAGGCTGTCTCAAAGGATATCTTGCCGATATTGACGAAGGCAAAACTTAACTGGATCGTTACTGATGAGACCATCCTTTGGAAGACGTGCCCCAAGGTAAAACGGGACGGCAGGGTGCTTTACAGGCCATATACCTTGAAGATAAAAGACGCAGAGCTCAATGTTGTCTTTCGGGATAGATTTTTATCGGACCTGATCGGTTTTGAATATCAGAATTGGCGCACCAAAGACGCCGTTGATAATTTTATGCACCACATATTAAAGATAAAAGAATACTTCGGCAACAATGATTGTCTTTTGACTATTGCGCTCGACGGTGAAAATTGCTGGGAATATTACCGTAATGACGGCAGGGACTTTTTAAAACTGCTATATGAGCGCATATCAGAGGCAAGTTACCTGGAAACCGTGACAATAAGCGAGTATCTTAAAAAACATCCGCCCAAACATCACTTACCGGACTTAGCTACAGGCTCTTGGATATTCGGCGATCTTAATAAGTGGATGGGGCATCCTGCTAAAAATAGGGCGTGGGAGCTGTTGACCGAGGCGCGTAATTTATTGACGCAAGAACAACTTAGCGATGAGCGTATCATGAAACAAATACATATTTTGGAGGGCAGCGATTGGTTTTGGTGGTTGGGCGATAAACACCGCCACTTTGACGATCTCTTCAGGCTCCACTTAAAAAATTTATACCAGATGATAGGCAAAAAACCATCCGTTGATTTAGATATCCCTATTGACATTTAGAGGTTAGATGCTAAAATGAAAAAAGAAATTTCAGACCATCTTGCAAAGGCGTTCTTTGAGACAAAGGGCCGGCAAAACGGGAGTAAAGAGAAAAATTTTCTTTTTTATATAGCCGTAAGTTTCGGTTTTCTCGGGGTTTTCGTTCTTGGTGCAACATTACTATCGAATCTTACACCCCTTTGCCTGGCGACAAGGGGGGAATCGATCAAATTGGAGCGCCATGACGGGCCCTATTCATTAAAATTTGATTTTTCACAGTCTCAATCAAGCCTTGCAACTTTGAATATAGATATGCCGGATATAGACTTAAACAAGTTCCATAGGTTAGTTTTTTTGATCCGTCTGCGGACGGCAGACAAACAGCGTCTAGGTAATTTAAAAGTCAGTCTCGTGAATAAAAGAAGAGAGACGTCCAGCCGATACATTCAAAAGATAAACTCCTCTTGGAAAAAAATTGTTGTCCCTTTTTCTGACTTTGGCAGGATAGGCGATCTGTCAGGCCCGGTTACTTTATCTTTTACGCTTGAACCCTGGAATACATATACAAAAAAAGGCGAGCTTTTAATAGATGATATACAATTTGTAAAGAATTAAGATGCGGAATCCTCCTTGTCTAAACGTCCGCCAATGAATCAATGGCGGACAGACTTCGGAGTTGATTTTGCAAGGAATCAATATATAGGATTATCAAAATCAAGGAGGTGATGATGGAAATTTTTGCGATAGCCAATCAAAAGGGCGGGTGCGGCAAGACCACGACAGCCACTAATCTGGCTGCGGCATTGGCGATTAACGGCAAAAAAACACTTTTGATCGACCTTGATCCTCAAGCCCATGCCTCATTAGGCTTAGGAGTAGATAAAGAAATAAGCATTTATGATTGCTTATCTAAGATAAGCAATCATAAATGCGCGCTCAAAGATATTATCGTAAATATCGCGCCCAATTTTGACCTGGCACCGTCAAATATCATGCTTTCTACGCTTGACCAGGAGTTATCCGGAGAGATAGGGCGTGAATCAAGGCTTTTTGATTGCGTAAAAGATATAGCCGATGGGTATGATTTCTGCCTGATCGATTGCCCTCCAAACTTAGGGCTTTTGACTGTCAATGCCATAAGGAGCGCAAACAGTCTTATCATTCCCGTTGAGGCCTCGAGATTCTCCGTAGACGGGGTCAAGCGCTTAGTTGAGATCGTAGGCCTTGTGCGTGAGCGTCTTAACCATTCGGCTGATTTTCGAGTCCTTGTAAATAATTTTGATTCACGCCTGCGCCACTCTTTCAGGATACTGAACAAGATCAAAGAGACGTTCGGCGCTAAAGTCTTTAACACAATTGTCCATATTAACGTTAAGATTAAAGAAGCGCAGTCCGTGGCCCAAACGATCTTTACATTCGATAAGTATAGCCGCGGCTCCAAGGATTATTTCAGCCTATCGCGTGAAATAATCTCCAAGGAAGAGGCCATAGTCGAAAAGATCTCCCAACAGATGAAAAAGATCGTGCAAAAGAAGGCAAAAGAAATTTCTCCCGTAACCTTCGAATTCTCTGCAGGTAGTGCTGCCAGCGTTTTTGTAGTGGGGGACTTTAATAACTGGACCCCTGGCGATGACGCAAGGCTCGATAACGTCGACGGTATATGGAAAAAACGCCTGAATTTAAAGCCGGGTTCCTACAAATACCGTTTTGTCATTGATGGCAAGTGGCAAAAAGACCCTGCCAATCCCGCAGCCGAAATTAATCCTTTCGGCGAGCTTGATTCACTTTTGCTCGTTAAAGACTAATGGATCTCCAGAAGGCATTTGTTAAACGAAGGAGCATCCGGAAATTTAAAGACCGCCCTATAAGCGAAGAAGACCTGGAATATATCGTTAGAGCCGCCTCTTTAGCTCCCACTGCAAGAAATATACAGCCGTGGGAGTTTGTTATTGTTAAGGACAAGGAGTCTTTAAAAACTTTGGCTGGTTTAACTATGCCCAACGGCGCACTTATCAAAGGCGCAGCAGCCTGTCTTGCTGTTTTTTGCAAGGACACCAAATATTATCTTGAAGATGGCTGTGCTGCTACAACTTCAGGCCTTTTGGCCGCAACGGGAAGAGGCATAGGCTCCTGTTGGATCGCCGGGGATAAAAAAGATTATGCAGAGGTGGTGCGCGGTTTTCTAAATGTGCCATCAGGCTATAAACTTGTAAGCCTTATCGCGCTAGGGATTCCGGATGAGGCGCCGCATCCTATCAAGCGCCCTGTTAAAGAGATCATACACAGGGAAAAGTTTTAATGGTAATAAAAAGTTTCTTTAGATTTTTTGACCGCATTCTTCATCCTGCCAAGAAATTCCGTTCCAAAAAGCGAAAGGCAAAGCGATATAAGAGAAAGGCCTTAAAGCACCGCAAGAAACCTGTTAAACGGATAAGAAGGGTGATGCGGCGGGTGAAAAAAATAGTTAGAAAAGGCAAAACTGTAAGATCAAAAAGGCCCTTAAAAGAAAGCAGGGCCGTAATTATTGGGTTTATCACGCATTATTTCCCAAAGGTCAATGCAGCAGTGGTAAAATTAAAAAAACCATTGCTGGTTGGCGAGCCAATATGGGTAAAAGGCAAAATCACTGATTTTAAGCAGACCGTGGGCTCCATGCAGATCAATAGACAGCCGATAGATAAGGCCCGCGCAGGCCAGGAGATAGGCCTTGAGGTCTTTCGCCAAGTCAGGCCAGGGGACTCGATATTAAGGGGGCGTTGATATGGCTAATTATTATTTTCGTGTGGGCCGCGAAATGGACTATGACGATGTGTCAAAACACTTACTTATCGTCGGAGAATTGAGCGGAGATTGCTTTTCGTGCCGCGAGGTAGGGATAAATTACTCAAGAGAAAAATATTGCCCGCAATGCAAAACAGATTTTAAGTACATCTCTTATAGAAAGTCATCCGGCGCAGTCACTACGGGTGCTATAGCCAAGCTTTGCGCAAAAAGACCTGACCTTGTATACGTGGAATACGGCGATGTAAAAGAGATAGCTGACCACATGAAAGTTAAGAAAATTTTTAAATGAAAAAGACAATAAAAAATACTTTTCTTATACTTTTTTTTGTATTTGCTTGCCTACAAATTGAAAATGCCGGTTGCCAGGCAACAGAGAAGCAAAATAAGAACGTTGTTTTTCCGCAAAACGCCATCTATTCACCTGTAAATGTTTTTAACTCTGGCGAACTTATCAAATTCGGGGTTTATTCTGCAGGGATCAGGGTTGGTTCAGGCGAACTTCACTATAAAGGACTAGTGGAAGAAGGCACTCGAAAGGTCCAGCACGTTATTTTTAAAGTCACGACCTTCTCCGTTAATGACGAGGATAACGTCTTCGGAACGCTCGATTTCGCTTCTCCTGTGCGTGTTGAGCGAAAGATCAGGATTCTTGGCAAAGACGAAACGATCTTTGAGTCTTATGCCGAGAATAAGAGGTCTGTAACCATCTCTAAAAGTGTCGACGATAAAAAAAGCGAATCGCAAGTCATAAATACAAAAGACGGCATGAATAATGTCCTGCTCTTGCTATACAAGCTTAGGAATGATAAAGAACTCAAGCCCGGGAAATCGTATAAAATTACGCTTCCAACACAAAATTTTGAACTTCTTGTAAAAAGTATGAGGAAGATAAAAACGTCTCTTGGCGTATTTAATGCGTATTATCTTGAAAGTAATCCGCCAAAATACAGGATCTGGTTGAGTCCAGAGCCTGATCGCCTGCCTTTGAGGATCCAAGGCCTTGTTGCCGGAGGAATGTTGTATCTTGTTGCCACAGAAGTTACCCGTGGAAACCCCGCTGGCTTGCCCATTCAGTGACATCCCGCCCGCCACTAAATCTTTGTCGGGCTGTCCGCCAACGTACCAATGGCGGACGCTGCAACGCTTTTATTCTATTCTGTGAAGGCGGGACAAATAACTCAATTCTTACCTTATTTTTGCCATCCTGATTTGTCAAAACTTGTTGTCAGCAATAAGGTTTTGTGTTAAAATAGCGCCTTATGGCAAATGGAAAAAGAGTACTTGTTCTATACATAACCGAGCGTTCCGGCCATCATAGCGCAGCACAGGCTATTAAGAGGGCAATAGAACTTAAGGATCCGGCTTGCGCGGTGCAGTGCGTGAATGCATTTCGCTATGCTTTTCCCTTTGTTGAAAGGTTGACTCATTTTCTCTATCTGACTGTTATAAAAAGAGTTCCACAAATTTGGGAGAAGATGTATGATAATCCTAAACTTGTGGGCCGAAGCCAGATGGTCAAGAACTGGATCCATACTTTGGGTATCAGGCGTATACGCGGGCTGATCAATCATTTTAAACCTGATATTATCATCTGTACTCAAGCATTTCCCTGCGGTATCGTAGCCGATTATAAAAGAAAGACTCCTCATAACTCCGCTCTTCCCCTGATAGGCGTTCTTACTGATTTTTCCCCTCATGCTTTTTGGGTTTATGATGATGTAGATCATTATATCGTACCGACTCCTGAAAGCCGCGATTTGCTTGTTGGAAAAGGGGTCTCTGCACAAAAGATACATATACTCGGCATTCCCATTGACCCAAAATTTTCAGCCCAACAAAACCGTAATGAGCTTATGGCAAATTATGGCTTAAAGGATGGCATACCGGTAATAATGGTCATGGGAGGCGGCCATGGTTTGGGCCCGATCAAGGACTTGTTATTCGAGCTGGATCTATCAGATAAAGAATTTCAGATCATTGCAGTCTGTGGAATGAATAAAAAACTCTACAAATGGATACGCCTGACACATTTTAAAAATAGGATCATGGCCTTCCGTTTTACCGACCAGATCGAGCGCCTTATGAGCATGGCTAGCCTGATCATTACCAAGCCCGGAGGTATTACGGCCGCAGAGGCCCTGGCTAAAAAATTGCCCATGATCATCTTAAACCCTATCCCGGGCCAGGAAACCCGTAATACTGATTTTCTGACAAAAAGGAGAGCGGCCATAAAAATTGAGAGGCCCGAGGAAGTCCTGGGGGCAATAGATAAAATGTTGCATCCTTCAGTCCTGCAGAAAGGCGTTCACTCGCTCATAGATAATATTAATCCACTTTCAAGACCAGCATCTTCTTTGGACATCGCCCAGTTCATCCTAGGCCTATGATAGCTTACTGGCTCTATAAGATCGTATATCTGCTCGCCATTCGTCTCCCATTAAAAATTGCATATGGAGTGGCGATTTTTTTGTCTATCATGAAGTATTATATTTCCCCGCGCGATAGAAAGGCTGTTATAGGCAATTTAATAAGGATATTACCCGAGCCGGAACATAAAAAGATCCATTCCTACGCAAAAGAGGTTTTTGTAAATTTTGGAAAATATATGATCGAGTTCTTCAGGGTATCATATTTAAAAAAAGAAGATCTGGGCCACTATTTTAAGATCGAGGGCCTCAAATATGTGGATGAAGCCTTAAAAAAAGGCAAAGGCGTCATCATCCTTTCTGCGCATGTTGGTAATTGGGAATTGGGCGGTATCTTTATGTCGCTTTTGGGATACCCGATGTTTGCCGTAGCTTTGCCTCATCGCCACCCTAAAGTTAATGAACTTTTTAATTATCAGCGCGAGAGGCTTGGGGTAGTTGTCGTGCCGTCGCTTGGCGTAGCTCTTCGGCGTATCTATGATGCGTTGAAAAAAAATCACATTGTTGCTTTAGTGGGAGACAGGGATTTTGCTAATGGCGGCAAAAAAATGAGTTTTTTCGGTGAGGAAAAGATCATCCCAAAGGGGCCGGCAGTACTGGCCAAGCGCACAGGGGCGTCGATCGTGCCGGGTTTTATGATCCGCCAAGCCGATGATTCTCATGTGCTTAGATTTTTGCCGCCTCTGTCCACCGAAGGATCAGAAGATCGCATTATGAAAGAATATGTTGGGATCATTGAAAGTATCATCCGTCAATATCCTGCACAATGGTTGATGTTCAGGGAGTTCTGGAAAGAATGAAATTTGTCTGCCTTATCCCATCTTTTAACGAAGAAAAGACCATAGGCTGGCTTGTTAAGGCTGTTCGTGAGCTCGGGTACGATGCCTTGGTCATTGACGATGGCTCAAGTGATAAAACCGCGCAGCTGGCCCATGAAAACGGAGCCGAGGTCATAATGAACGAGCATAATCTCGGCAAAGGCGCATCTTTGAGAAAAGCATTCGGCTTGTTGACCTGCCGTGATTACGATGCTGTTATTGTCATGGATGGTGACGGCCAGCACTTGCCTGGCGATATAGCCCAGTTTGTTGATCGATATAAAGAAAAAAGACCGGGCATTATTGTCGGCAATCGTATGTATAAAGCAAAAGGCATGCCGGTGATACGCTGGCTGACCAATAAATTCATGTCATACGTTTTATCCGTCATGTGTAAACAGTATGTACCTGATACGCAGTGCGGTTTTCGCCTTATTGATATGAAAGCCCTTAAAACCCTAAATCTTTCAACTGAAAAATTTGAGATCGAATCTGAAATGTTATTGGATGCTTCCAGCAAAGGTTTTTTGATAGAGTCTGTACCCGTCACAACGGTTTACGAGGGGCAATACAGCGCCATACATCCGGTAAAAGATACGCTGCGTTTTTTTAAATTCGTTTTTAAAATTCGATGAGACGGCTAATAAAATTTATTTTTGGAGAATCGCTATTTAGGCAAAGCGCGCTGATCTTTGTCTCAAGTGTTTTTGTTAACGTCACGAACCTCGTATTTTGGCTTTACATGGTCAGAAAGCTTGACCCGCAAGATTACGGAGTCCTTAATTCGCTGGTGTCTTTGATGATGTTCTTTTCAGTGCCTTTGGGGGTATTGCAAACCGTCATGACTCGCTATGTGGCCAAATTTATGGCGCATGACCGCAAGGATGACGTCAAAGCCTTGGTTTATTATTTTGCCAAGCCGCTTGTTTTTTTTCTCATATTTATATTTTTTATTTTTATTCTTTGGGGAAGAGGGGTAGCCGGCTTTTTGCGCCTCCAGAGCGCTGGGTTAGTTTACTTGACAGGTTTAGGGCTGCTTTTTGGATCAAGCGCCGCTATTACAATGGGCTCGCTCTACGGCCTGCAGAAATTCAAAGAAGTCGCTTTTAATACCGTGGCTTCCGGACTGGTAAAATTAGGGATGGGTTTTTCTTTGGTGGCATTAGGTTTTAAGGTCGCCGGAGCTCTGTTAGGGTTTATTTTGTCTTCCGTATTTGCCTTGGTTTTCTCTCTGTTCCAACTACCTTCGTGGTTGAGGCAGGCGCATCACCACGGGACAAAGTATCCTTTGGATAAAAAAGAGATCAATTATTATTTTATACCTGTCGGCCTTGCGACGCTTTGTTTTTTCGTATTGACGAATATGGACGTCATCCTTGTGAAACATTACTTTGATGCTACGTCGGCAGGTTATTATTCAGTAGCGCAGATGGTAGGCAAAATAGTCTTATTTGTCCCTGGCGCCGTAGGTATTGTCATGTTCCCTAAGATAGTAGAAAACCATGCCAAAAATTTGGATACTTATGTGCTTTTAAAGCGGTGCCTTTGGGCGGTCGGGGGAGTTTGCGGAATTGTGACTATCTTTGCTTTACTTTTTCCAGGGTCTATTCTTAAAGGTCTAACCGGACACACCCATCCTCAAGCCATTGGCCTCATTAAATTTTTTGCTTTAAGCATGACATTTTTTGCACTGGTCAACATCCTGATGCTGTACCACTTGTCCCTGCACAACATGAAATATATCTATCTGTTATGCATTGTTTCGTTTTTCCAGGTAGCAGGCATCTGGTTTGCGCATTCAGCCTTAGAGCAGGTACTGTCGATCTTGTTAATAGATTCTGTTTTTTTATCGGTTTGCGGCCTCTGGCTGGCTAGTAAGGAAAAAGTTGAAGAACCTTGAAGGTAAAGTTTCGGTCATAATCCCGGCTTATAACGAAGGCGCCGTAATATCAGATAGCTTGCTTGAGACTATCCGGACCTTTGACGAATTCGGATGCGATTATGAGATCGTTGTGATCGATGACGGCTCAAAGGACAATACGCTTGCCAAAGCGCTTGAGGTTGCCCAGCGCTGTGGCCGTATTAAAGTGAAACGAAATCTTGTCAATTACGGCAAGGGCCGCGCGTTAAAGAAGGCATTTCGGTATACAACGGGTGATTACATCGTCTTTCTTGATGCCGATCTCGATCTTCATCCGGCACAGGCACAGACCCTGTTTGACATTTTAAGGCTTGATGATGCCGATGTCGTGATCGGCTCCAAGCTGCACCCGAATTCCCAGGTGGAGTATCCTTTTTCTCGCAGGGCCGTGAGTTTTATTTACTACCTGGTGATTAAAATACTTTTTGGCCTGCCCATACATGACACGCAGACTGGATTAAAGCTCTTCAAAAGGAAGGTGCTTAAGGAGGTCCTACCTAGGATCGTTGTCAAAAAATTCGCGCTTGATCTTGAGATCTTGGCCAATGCGCACAGATTTGGTTTTAAGATAGCTGAAGCCCCTATCGTCTTAAAACAAAATCGCCAGTTTGGCCGCATTGGTTTAAAGGCTATGCTCCAGACTGGCTGGGATACCTTGGCTATTTTTTACAGGATGAATATTTTGCGCTATTACGACCAGGTTCATCCAGAGAAGAACGGAAAATAACGCATAAAAGACAAATGAAAGTTACGATCATTATTGCTGTTAAAAGGGATAATAATTTTTTGAGGGAATCGTTGCAGAAGATCTCTAAATTATCTTATTCTGACTATGAGGTCCTGGTTATGCCGGATGAAAAATTCGCATTCGAACAAGAGCGCGTACGTATTATTCCAACCGGGCCATGCCTGCCGGCAGAAAAAAGGGATATGGCCGCAAAACTGGCAATGGGGGAAATACTCGCTTTCCTGGATGATGATGCTTATCCTGCACAAGAGTGGCTATCGGCAGCCGTTAAAAATTTTAACGATCCCGAAGTGGGTGCAGTAGGGGGGCCTGCGGTTACTCCTCCTTGCGATGATTTTGCCAGGCGTGCCGGCGGCCATGTCTATGAATCGTATTTGGTCAGCGGAACTTTCAGATACCGTTACGTAAAAGGAAAAAAGATGCTTGTCGATGATTACCCTTCATGCAATCTTTTGGTCCGTAAGGATATCTTTGAAGAGATAGGCGGATTCAGGACAAAGTTGTGGCCTGGGGAAGATACATTCCTTTGCCTGGAGATCACAAAGCGGCTAAAGAAGAAAATCGTCTACGATCCGGACGTGCTTGTTTTTCACCATCGCCGGGCCATCATGCTGCCGCACTTAAAGCAGATATTAAACTACGGGCTGCACAGGGGATATTTTGCGAAGCGGTTCCCGGAGACTTCCTTGAGGTGGCAATATTTTATGCCATCATTGTTCTTCCTATGGTTTTCTATCGGGTTCTTTATTTCGTTGTTTAATTTATCGTTTCTTGGCGCATATATCGTGTCGATACTTGCTTATGTTTTTTTTGTTCTCTTATCGAGCCGGCAAGAGAACGATTTAAAGATGACTCAATTAGTCGCTCTTGGCACATTTTTTACGCACGTGACCTACGGATTATATTTTTTGATCGGTTTGTCAATGCCTAAATTGAAAGAAGAAATTGAAGCATAAATACCGAAACTCCTTGCTTGAACGCTTGTAAATTTCTAACAAAATTTACTACGCAAGCTACGGAGTTGATTTTGTAAGGATAACCGAAAAAGACAAAATCAAGGAGTAGGATTTGAAGATAATTATCGCCTATCCGCCGCTAAAAAGTGATATGGGCGTACCCCTGTTGTCTCAAAACAGGCAGTTCCAGTATTTTAAGGAGCCCACGTATATTTATCCAGTTGTGCCTGCAACAGCTGCCACACTGCTTAAAAAAGAAGGACACGATTGTATCTGGCTCGATGCTATAGCCTCCGGCTTGTCATACGAGGATTTTTTGACAAGGGTCAAAGCCGAGAGGCCGGATCTTGTAGCTATCGAAACAAAAACCCCTGTAGTCAAACAGCATTGGCGCATTATTGATGATTTGAAAAAACTATCGACTATCGACTATCGACTGTCGACTGTCTTATTCGGAGACCATGTAACAGCATTGCCCCAAGAATCCTTTGATAATTCAAAAGTGGATTTTGTCCTGACAGGCGGCGACTACGATTTTCTGCTTTTAAATTTATGCAATTCTTTAAACCATAGACCATCGACCATCGACTATCGACTCCTTGAGCCTGGTATCTGGTATCGAGACGGTTCTTCTGTCAAGAACACCGGTAAGTTCAAACTCGACCATGACTTGAATTCTCTGCCTTTTATCGACCGCGAACTTACGCAGTGGAATAACTATGCTTACAAAAATGGCAACTTCAAGCGAACCCCCGGTACTTATATCATGGCAGGAAGGGATTGTTGGTGGGGGAAGTGCAAATTTTGCGCGTGGCCAACTTTATATCCGGAATTTCGTTCAAGGAATCCGGAAAATGTTGTTGATGAGATCGAGCGACTTGTAGAGCACCATTGCGTGCGTGAGATCATGGATGACACGGGTACGTTCCCTGTAGGAGACTGGCTCGAAGAATTTTGCGGCGATATGATCGGGCGGGGATTGAATAAAAAAATCACCCTGGACTGCAATATGCGCTTCGGCGCCCTAAACCAGAATCAGTATATAAAGATGAGAGAAGCGGGTTTTAGGTTGGTTTTATTCGGCCTTGAATCAGCCAATCAGGTGACCCTCGATAGGATACATAAGAATGTTCCCACTCAAGAGATAGTCGAATCTTGCAAATCGGCGCGGAAAGCCGGCCTATATCCACATATCACTATAATGTTCGGTTATCCCTGGGAGAGTTATAATGATGCCCTTAAAACCCTCGATCTGGGCCGCTGGCTTTTAAAGAAGGGGTATGCCTATACTGTGCAAGCTACTGTCGTTATCCCTTATCCCGGCTCACCGTTATTTGACGAATGCAGGCGCGATGGGTTGTTGCGTTCTTTGGATTGGAATGATTATGATATGAAACAACCTGTTATGAGAAGCCCTATTGACGACAAAAAGATGATGCAGCTTGTCCAGGGTATTTACGCAGTTGCTTTTGATCCGGAGTTTATCTTGAACCGCCTTGCATCAGTGCGTAGTTTTTCAGATCTGTCATATTTTGGCCGCGGCGCAAAAAAAGTTTTTGGGCATATTTTGGATTTTAAGAAAAGGACGAAATAGTATGAAGAGAAATAAATACGGATGGAAGCCGGACGTACCGGACCAGAGGGATTTTCTTTATAAGGCAATTCGGCCGGTAATACGCTATATTGAAGTAATGCTGGAAATAAGTATTATACCTTGTATTATAGCCAGTTTAGTTATATTATAGCCTTGGATATTAGCCATATATAGGAAGAGTTTGCTATGAAAAGAGATCTGGAAAGAGATTTGTTTAGTTGGAAGGAACGAAAAGACAGGCTTCCCTTATTATTGCGAGGTGCACGGCAAGTAGGTAAAAGCTATATTGTGGAAGAGTTTGGAAAAAAAGCATTTAAAAATGTAGTCATTGTCAATTTTGAATTTAGGCCTGAACTAAAGCAATGTTTTGCTACGCTTGATCCCATTGAGATTATTAACAAGCTGCAGCTTCTTATGGGCGAAAACATAGAAGCAGAGAAAACATTGCTTTTTTTAGATGAGATACAGGAATGCCCTAATGCGATAATGGCCTTGAGGTATTTTAAAGAAAAGCATGAACGACTTGCCGTTATAGGGGCGGGTTCATTAGTAGAATTTGTTCTTAACAATTCAAGCTTCAGAATGCCGGTAGGCAGGGTTCAGTTTATATATCTTGAGCCCCTATCGTTTGGAGAATTTTTAACGGCTTCAGGGAATGAACAGTTGCGTCATTATTTGGGGCAGTTAAGATTAAACAGCGCGTTTGACGGCGCGCTACATAAGAAGCTGATGGATCTATTGCGGATTTATCTCATTGTAGGAGGAATGCCGGCTGTAGTTAAAGAGTATCTCGAAAACAGAAATTTTTTAAATTGTCAGCGAATCCAAAATTCTCTGCTTCAAGCATATCGAAATGATTTTGGAAAATATGCTAAGTCTTCCGAACACAAATATTTACAAAAGGTATTAGATGAATCTCCGCGGCTTGTTGGCGATCGCATTAAGTATTCGAATATTGATGCGGATACTAAATCAAGAGATATTAAACAGGCTCTTAATCTTTTAAAATTAACCGGTATTATTTGTCCGGTATATGCCACGTCCGCTTCAGGGCTTCCCTTGGAGGCGCAGGTTAATGAAATGAAATTTAAACTGAATTTTCTTGATGTAGGGCTAATGCAAAACGCCTGTGGTTTGCAAGCAGAACTTGTATTAACGAGTGATTTTATTCAGATTAACGCCGGTGCCGTAGCAGAACAATTCATCGGTCAGGAATTAAGAGCTTATTCTGACAGCTATATAAAACGCGGACTATTTTTTTGGGCGCGCGATAAGAAGAATAGTTCAGCAGAGGTTGATTATGTTGTGGCGGTAGATTCCCTAATGCTGCCGGTAGAGGTTAAGGCCGGTAAAACCGGCACGCTTAGATCGTTAAAACTGTTTATTGAGGAAAAGAAATCTTTGTTTGGTGTTCGTTTTTCACAAGATAAACTATCTTTGCACGATAAAGTATTAACGGTACCGCTATATATGGCAGAACAGATGAAAAGATTGGTTCGGGAGATAGAGAATGAAAAATAAAGCTTTTTGTTTTTCTTATGGATGGAAGCCGGACGTACCGGACCAGAGGGATTTTCTTTATAAGGCGATCCGGCCTGTTATCCGTCTGCCAAAAACAGTTGATTTGACAAGGGCTTGTTCGGAAGTCGAAGATCAGGGGGCTCTGGGTAGCTGTACAGCCCAAGCCCTGGCAGGAAACCTGGAATTCCTCGATAATAAAATTGATTCTATCTATGAGGATGTAAGCCGGCTCTTTATCTATTATAACGAGCGAGTTCTTGAAAAGACCATTGATTTTGATTCCGGCGCGTCTTTGCGTAACGGAATAAAAACTCTTGTAAAAACCGGTTATTGTTGGGAAAGCCTGTGGCCTTACGAAATAGGCCGTTTTGCCATAAAACCGCCTCGTAACTGTTACTTAGAAGCAAAAAAACACTGCATTGAGTCTTACCACCGTTTGAGCACTATCTCCGAAATGCTTACATGCCTTGCTGATGGGTATCCGTTTGTATTCGGGTTCGCTGTCTATGAGAGTTTTGAGTCACAGGTGGTTGCGCGCACAGGCCGCGCACCAATGCCTAAAAAAGACGAGCGGATGCTCGGCGGCCATGCGGTCGTGGGAGTCGGTTTTAACCAAAAAGAAAAACAGTTCCTGATACGAAATTCCTGGGGCGCAAACTGGGGCAAAAAAGGGTATTTTACCCTGCCGTATGAATACTTGGAAACCCTTGCCGCAGATTTTTGGACGATAAGAAAGTTAAGCTCGGCGATAAAGTATTAAGCCACATTTTTGATTTTAATAAAGGACGTTAATCATGATACCTTTCGTTGACTTAAAGATCCAATACAATTCAATCGCTCAAGAGGTTGATCTCGAAATGCACAAGGTGCTTGAGCAGACCAATTTTATATTGGGAGAGCCTGTTGCGGAATTTGAAAAAGAATTTGCGGCTTTCTGTGACTCAAAATATTGCATTGGAGTTGCCTCCGGCACAGATGCCCTGCATTTGGCTTTGCGGGTCCTCGGGGTAGGCCCTGGTGACGAGGTTATTGCACCGGCCAATACTTTTGTCGCAACAGTCCTGGCAATTTCTTATGTCGGTGCCAAGCCTGTTTTGGTTGATATCGATCCGAGGACGTTTAATATGGATCTGGCTAAATTGGAGGGAAAAATTACTCCAAAGACTAAAGCTGTTGTGCCGGTCCATCTTTACGGTCGCGCTCTTAAAATGGGGCTATTGATGGATTTGGCGAAAAAACACGGCATCCAGGTTGTTGAAGACGCCTGCCAGGCGCACGGGGCCGTTTGGGAAAAAAGAAAAGTCGGGTCGTTCGGCATTATGGGATGTTTTTCGTTTTATCCCGGGAAAAATTTAGGTGCTTATGGGGATGCAGGTGCTATTGTTACTTCCGACGACACCTTAAACAAAAGCCTGAAGATGCTGCGTAATTACGGTTCTCCTAAAAAATATTATCATGATAGCCAGGGATACAATAGCCGTTTGGATACGCTCCAGGCAGCTGTTCTAAACGTCAAGCTAAAACACTTAATTGAATGGAATAAGAAGCGGTTCCGTAATGCCCAGCTTTACAATACAAAGCTTCGCGGCGTAGGTGATATCATTCTTCCCAAAATTCCTTCGGAAGGCGCTCACGTGTTCCATCTTTTTGTCATAAGGTCTAAGCAGAGGGACAGCCTATTGAAATACCTGCAGGAGCGTCAAATACAGGCCGGCATCCATTATCCTGTGCCTATATATGCGTTGGGGGCTTATGCCCATCTTGGTCTTTCGGCGCTTGATTATCCTGTTACCGAAAAATTTTCAAAAGAGATCGTTTCTTTGCCTATGTATCCGGAACTTTCAGAAGGCCAGATCGACGAGGTTGTTGGCTGCATCAAAGATTTCTTTAAACAGAGTTAGATAAATATAAGGGGAATTGTCATGGAAAAAATAAAATTGGGACTGATTGGCTACGGATATTGGGGGCCTAACTTTGCCAGAGTGATCGGCGAATCCTCCAATAGCACCCTTAAATATTGCGCAGATTCAGATGATAGGTCGCTTGAGCGAGCTAAAAAAAAGTATCCGACTTTGATCACGACAAAAGATTACCGGGATATATTGTCTGACGGTGACGTGAAAGCCGTGATCATAGTGACCCCTACAAAAACGCATTATCAGATCGCAAAAGAATGTATTCTGGCAAAAAAGCATGTTTTTATAGAAAAACCATTATGCCAAAACGTTAAAGAAGCGCAGGAGTTGATCTTGCTGGCTCAAGATTATAAAGTCAAGCTTATGGTCGGCCATGTTTTTCTATTTAATTCAGCAGTAAAGTTCATCAAAGACCTGATAGATCGCGGCCATATCGGGCGCTTGCGGCATCTTCATTTTCAGAGAAGGAATTTAGGGCCGATAAGGCAGGATGTGAATGTCCTATGGGACCTGGCTCCGCACGATATTTCTATGGCGCTTCATTTCATAGGTGATAAGCCATTCTCTGTCATAGCTTCAGGCGAGTCTTTCCTGCAAAAAGGTATTCTCGATGTTGTTTCAGCAAGCCTTAAATTTCCGCATAACGTCATGGTGAACATGATCTTTAGCTGGATAGACCCGGTCAAGGTTAGGGATATTGCGATAGTGGGTGAGAATAAGATGGTCCTTTTTGACGATGTCGCTCAATCGGAACGAGTGAAGATCTTTAACAAAAACGCAAATATCATAAAAAATACGCTTGATGTAAGTTTTGGGGAATACCAGATCTCACTGCATTCCGGCGATATTTTAGTGCCGGCCATAGAAAACAGGGAGCCCCTCAAAGAGGAATTCAATCACTTTATCGACTGCGTCGCTAACAATAAAAAGCCGTTTACCGATGGCCAGAACGGCCTGGATGTTGTCAGGATAATCTCGGCTATCCAGCAATCCCTTGATCAAAATTCAACTCTTGTAAAATTGTAATAAAAGGAATAAGACCATGAAAATTTTAAACGTTAATACAGCTAAAAAAAACATAAGAAAAGTTAAGGTCGGTAAAGATGTAAAGATCTTTGATTTTGTCAATCTCTACGAATGTTCCATCGGCGATCGTACACAGATCGGTGCTTTCGTGGAAATACAAAAGGGCGCAAAGGTCGGGAAGCGGTGCCGTATACAATCTCATACATTTATCTGCGAAGGTGTTACGATCGAAGACGAGGTTTTTATAGGGCACGGCGTTATTTTTATTAATGATAAAAAACCGTCTGTAAGAAAAACGTTGGATAAGTCCTGGACCTTGGAGCCAATTTTGATCAAAGACGGCGCTACTATAGGCAGCGGCGCCATTCTTATGGGCGGCATTACGGTTGGAAAAGGAGCTTTTGTAGGCGCCGGTGCTGTCGTTACAAAAGATGTAGCTGATCACGGGACTGTTGTCGGTGTCCCAGCGCGCCCCTACAGAGGTTAAATATATGCCCAAGTTCAGTTTTATCATACCGACTTATAATGCTGAACGATATTTGGATGTGTGTTTGAAGAGCATCCGGGAGCAGTCCTTCCCGCAGAATGAAGTGGAGATCCTAATAGCCGATGGCGCCTCAACGGACAAGACTCTGGAAGTGGCGAAGAAATACGGGGCAAGAATTTTATACAACGAAAAAAGATTAGCCGAGTATGGTGTTGGGCTTGGGATGAGAGAAGCCAGAGGCGAGCTTGCGGTCGTTTTTGCAGCTGATAATGAACTGGTCGGCAAAGATTGGCTGTCTGGAGTCCAGTCAGTATTTGAAAATAACAGTGACATTTCAGCTCTTTGGGGTAAGTTGGCGTCGGGGCCGAATGACCCTGCGTTAAACAAGTATTTTGAGCTTATACAAAGCGATCCGCTTAATTGGTTTTTAAATAATAATTTACAAATATACAAGAAGAACGCTTTGTTTATTGAGCCTTCATGTTTTAAGTTTAAGGTTGATTCGCGACGCCCCCTGGTCTGGGGAGCTAACGGACTGGTCTGCCGGACTCAAAAGATACGCCCTTCATGGACGAAAGAAGCCTATATGGGCGATAATGACGCGTTTCAGTCCATGGTTGAGCGGGGAGATGATGTTGCAGCTTATTGCGACAGGCCGTTCGTGTACCACCATCATGTGGCGCGAATATCTGATTGGGTTAAAAAATGGCGCAGAAATTTCCTTCATCATTTTGCCGACAAACAAGAAAGCCGTAACATGAATTGGGTCATTATCGCTGGTTTCAAACGTAAGTTGATCATGTGGATCTTTTATAACTTCCTTTTTTTCATTTCCGTGGGGCACTCGATCTATCTTGCCCTGCGAGAGAAGAACCGTTATTGGCTTTATCACCCTCTGGTAAGTTTTTTGCAATGTTGGACGTACATTCTTTTAGTTTTAGGTACGGAAAAAGGCCGCAATTTCCTTTTGGGGCGCTCTAATGGACAGCTTTAAGTTTAGTGTTTGTATTGCGACCTATAACATGGGATCTTTGATCGGCAGGACATTGGATGATGTCCTGGCCCAATCTTATAATAATTACGAAATTATCGTTTCTGATAACGCCTCGACAGATGAAACACAAAAAATTGTAGAAAGCTATAACGACAGCCGCATCAGGTATTTCAAGAACCAAAACAACGTAGGTTATGCAGCCAATCTTAATCTGTGCGTAGGGCATGCCAAAGGGGATATCATATTTTTAATGTCTGCTAAAAGCAGGATCTCGCAAGATGCCTTGGAAGAGACTTGCAGGGCTTTTTCATTGTCGGAAGATGTCGGCGCCGTAACAAGGCCTTATTACTGGTACGGCGAAGATCTCGGCCAGGTCGTGAGGGCAAAGGATCGTTTTGCAGAAAAATCGGACCTTTTAGTCTCTGTCCATGACGACCCCCGGCATATTATCGAAGTCTTTAAAACCGTGGATAACCCCGGTGGGTTGGCTTACAAAAAAGAATTTATGGATATGCCGTTCCACAGTGATCCATTCGTGGAATTTATTTATCCTTTTGCTTCGATATTAAAGAAACACAAAGTTGTATTATTAAAGAATTATACGATGGCCTGTCCTGCTTTGGAATACAGCGGCTCGCAGAACCCGCTTGTTTATAAAAAATCACCGATGCAGTGTTGGGTTGATATGTTTGATACGGTCTTTGGCGGCACCGAATTTAAAAGTTTAAAAGAGCATTGCATAAAAGATTTTGTAGCCACTAACTATGTCGGCCTTGCCCAGGTCAGGAATTACGGCGGCTTTAGATGTCTGCTAAGGGAGATCTCGCAGTTGATCAAATATAGAAAAGCCAACTTGTTGTGCATTAAGTTCTGGGTTTACTCGATAGGCAGTATCGTTATACCACCTTGCCTGTTGAAAGGTTTGGTCAAATTTTTTAAGAAGAGCATCAATACAAAACTCCTAAATAATATAAGACTGGGGGCATGAACATGAAAACAGTGATCTTGTGCGGCGGCCGTGGAACGCGCATCAGTGAAGAAACCTTGACGATACCAAAACCGATGGTTGAGATCGGAGGCAAGCCCATTCTGTGGCATATAATGAAGACTTATTCGAGCTATGGTCTCAACGATTTCGTAATATGCCTCGGCTATAGGGGCTATCTTATAAAAGAGTATTTTTCGCACTATTTTC
Organism: Candidatus Omnitrophota bacterium; assembly: GCA_016235185.1. Taxonomy (GTDB): domain Bacteria; phylum Omnitrophota; class Gorgyraeia; order Velamenicoccales; family Velamenicoccaceae; genus UBA9636. The sequence continues at coordinate 9,095 of JACRLT010000023.1, read as the reverse complement.
TGCATATGTCGGATGTGACGATAGACCTTGATAAGAACGAGACGATCATACATAACACTACGTCCGAACCGTGGAAGATCACTCTCGTTGATACAGGTTTAGAAACTTTAACAGGAGGCAGGCTTAAACGAATTGAGAAATTCGTGGGAAACAAAACTTTTATGCTGACGTACGGGGATGGCCTGGCTGATATTGATATCAATAAACTCCTGAAATTCCATCGCAAGAACAAGGTTCTGGCTACTGTAACGGCGGTTCAGCCATCCGGCCGTTTCGGACTGATGGAGCTGGGGAAGCTCGGCAAAGTCAAAACTTTTCTCGAAAAGCCCAAAGGCGACAACGCATGGCTAAACGGTGGTTTTTTTGTCTTGGAACCAAAAGTGCTTTCGTTCATCAGCAGTGATCAAATAGCTTGGGAAAAAGAACCTCTGGAGGCTTTGTCACGCGCAGGACAGCTTGCGGCTTATCAGCATACAGGTTTTTGGAAGCCCATGGACACTTTAAGAGACAAGATCGAATTAGAGAAGCTATGGCAATCAGGCAATGCTCCTTGGAAGGCGTGGAAGTAATGGAGCCAAATAAAAAATTCTGGGAAAATAAGCGTGTTTTAATAACCGGACATGAAGGTTTTCTAGGGTCTCACCTTACGAAATATCTTGTATCTTGCGGCGCGAAAATCGTGGGATTGGATATACTGTTAGGCCGCAAAAATACGGTCTTTTCAGATCTTGACCGCAAAAAGATAACGGCAGTCAAAGGCAATGTTGCAAATTACGGATTATTAAACGGCATTATACAAAAGCATAGGATCGAATACGTCTTCCATCTGGCGGCAGAGGCTATCGTAGGGGAATGTTTAAAAAGGCCGATGCGCGCTTTTCAATCTAATATCCGCGGAACATGGAGTTTGCTTGAGGCATGCCGTAATTCGGGGATAGTCAAGGCAATAGTAATCGCCTCAAGCGACAAGGCCTACGGAAGTCACGATAGGCTGCCTTACAAAGAGACCTATCCATTGCAAGGCAAGCACCCTTATGATGTTTCGAAGAGCTGCGCAGATCTATTGGCGCATGCCTATTTTCATACATTTGGCGTGCCCGTAGTCGTTACGCGTTGCGGCAATATTTATGGGCCGGGGGAATATAATTTTTCGCGCATTGTGCCGGATTCCATAAGAAGCATAATTTTAAATAAACCGGTGATCATCCGTAGCGACGGTAATTTTACAAGGGACTATGTCTATGTAGATGATATAGTCCAAGGCTATCTATTGCTTGCCCAAAGGGCGCAGAAACTGGGCTTGGCAGGGGAGGCATTTAACTTCAGCACAGAAAACCCTGTCACAGTCCTGGAATTAGTTAAGAAGATATGCCGGAGCGCGGGGTATGCTTCCGAGTGCAAGATCCTAAATCAGGTAAAATACGAGATCAAAAACCAGTACTTATCTGCAAATAAAGCAAGAAAGGTGCTTGGATGGAGGCCGAAATATAGTTTAGAAGACGGCCTAGAAAGAACGATCCGTTGGTATAGAGGTATTTTCAAAAATGCGTAAAAACAGAAGTATCCTGATAACAGGCGCAACAGGTTTTGTCGGAGCCAACCTGACACGTTATTTTTTAAAACTGGGTTTTGATGTCCATGCTTTTATGCGAAACAATTCGGATGTCTGGAGGATCAAAAGCATACTAAATAATATCAGGACATACGGGATAGATTTAACTGATGCGGGGACGGTGAGGAGGTCTGTCCTTAAGATCAAGCCGGCTTACATCATTCATACCGCTGCATATGGTGGATACTTTTTTCAAAACGAGACACAAAAGATAATTTCAGTTAATTTTTTAGGGACAGTCAACCTGATAAACGCCTGCAGGGATTTCGATTTCAAGCTTTTTGTAAATACAGGGTCTTCCTCGGAATACGGTATAAAATCTTTTCCGATGAAGGAGAGCGATACGTTAGAGCCTGTCACGGATTACGGCGTATCTAAAGCGGCAGCAACATTATATGTCCACGCTTTAGCAAAGAAAGAAAATAGGCCGGTCGTTACGCTGCGGTTATTTTCTCCCTATGGTTATTACGAAGGCGCTTCGCGCCTTATACCATCGGTCATCAAGGCGTACTTAAAGGGGGAAGCTCCGGAGGTTTCTTCTCCGGGCTGCGTACGTGATTTTGTATTTATCGAGGATGTTTTGAGCGCTTATTCAAAAGCGATTAAAAATATAGGGTCAGCGGCAGGAGAGATAATCAATATAGGTTCAGGCAGGCAATACAGCGTGTCGGATATCACCCGCGTAGCAGCCCGATTGGCCACAACTAAGGCCAAGCCTAAATGGGGGAGCATGGAAAACCCGCGCTATGAACCGAAACATTGGCAGGCGGATATCGCTAAGGCTAAAAAATTGCTGGGCTGGAAGCCGGAGTTCAGTTTGGAGCAAGGATTAAAAAAAACCATTAAATGGTATGAAAGTCTCTGATTTTGTAATTGATTTTTTGGTCAAGGAAAAAGTCACGCATATTTTCGAAGTTTGCGGAGGCGCTTTAGCGCATTTGCTTGATTCCCTTTACGGAAGAAAAGATATATTGACCATATCCGTCCACCACGAGCAGGCTGCTGCCATAGCTGCCGAAGGGTATGCCCGTATTAAAGGTGATGTAGGTGTTGCAATGGCTACTAGCGGACCGGGTGCAACGAACATGATCACAGGCATAGCAAGCTGTTACTTTGATTCCGTGCCGGCTGTATTCATAACCGGACAGGTCAACACATACGAGTTCAAGTTTAACAAACCTGTCAGGCAGATCGGTTTTCAGGAGACAGATATTGTAGGGATCGTAAAACCGATCGTTAAAGAGGCGATATTAGTAAAAGATCCTTCGAAGATCAAATATTACCTTGAGAAGGCATTTTTCCTTGCGCGCTCCGGCAGGCCCGGCCCTGTATTATTGGATATACCGTTAGATGTCCAACGCGCTGAAATTAACCCAAGATCGTCAGTTTCTTTTAAACCTGAACAGAAAAGTGCGAGGATGGAAGCTCGTTTGGTAAAAGATATAGCAAGAAGCATTATTTCTTCAAAACGTCCTGTCATTCTGGTCGGAGGCGGTGTTGTCCTATCTAAAGCAGATAAGGAGCTAGCCAGGCTCGTATCTTTGACGGGAATTCCGGTTGTTTCCTCACTTTTGGGGTTGGATGCCGCAATGGCCCACAAAAGTACTTTTGTGGGCATGATAGGCACTTACGGAAATCGTTATGCTAACCTGGCAACAGCTAATTCCGATCTCCTCTTGTGCCTTGGTACCAGGTTAGATACGCGGCAGACAGGGACCAAGCCTGAAACATTCGCCCGAAAAGCGATCAAGATACACGTTGATATTGATAAATACGAGTTGAATAATAAGTTAAAAGTTGATTTTCCTGTGAGGGCCGATATAAAGGCATTTTTACAAACCTTAAACGGTTATTTAAAACAATATGATCCGAACAAGACACGCGCCTGGAGAGAAAAGATCAAGTATTACAAAGAGCGCTTTCCTTCCCATGCTCTTCCTTCGGGCGAAACTATCCACCCGAATTTTTTTGTCCATCAATTATCCGTTCATTTGCCGAAAGATACTGCCGTATGCACTGATATCGGACAAAATCAGATCTGGTCAGCCCAATCTATGGAGTTGAAGAAAGGGTGCAGGTTTTTGACCCAGGGTGGCATGGGAACAATGGGGTCAGCCCTGCCATTGGCTATAGGGGCTTCATTTGCCAAGGCACTAAAGCCCGTGGTCGCTATAACCGGGGATGGCGGGTTCCAGCTAAACATTCAAGAATTACAGACCATTATCCATCATCGCCTGCCTGTAAAGATCATTCTTTTGAACAATTCATGCTACGGAATGGTGCGTCAATTTCAAGAGCAGTATTTTAATTCACGTTTTCAATCGACTGCAATAGGCTATAGCTATCCTGATTTCCAAAAAGTTGTCTCCGCTTATAAAATACCGGTTAAAAAAATCAGTAAAAATTCCCAGGTCCCAGGTGCTATAAAGCATCTATTCGCCACAAAAGGGCCTTCTTTTCTTGAAGTTATAATTCCACGGAAGACCCAGGTATTGCCCAAACTTTCCGTAAATAAACCCATTGAAGACCAGGACCCGGCTCTGTCGCGGCCAGAATTGTCTTCCTTGTTAACGAAGAAGCAATTTAGATAATGAGCAAAAGCAACAAGTTAAAAAAAGAGATCTTTAAAAAAGTTGCCGAGTTTTACAGAGCGGCCCACCGGAAAAGCAAGTTTGTGCCGGGGTCAAGCGCTGTACATTATGGCGGCAGGACATATGACGCCTGCGAGATCATTTCGCTTATTGATGCATCGCTTGATTTCTGGCTGACAGCCGGACGCTTTGCACATGATTTTGAGAAGAAATTTGCAGATTTCCTTGGGGTAAAACATTGTTTGCTGGTAAATTCAGGTTCTTCGGCGAACCTTTTGGCTTTAACAGCTCTAACATCTCCGTTGTTGGGAAGACACAGGTTGAAACCCGCGGATGAGGTCATTACAACTGCATGCGGATTCCCGACCACATTGAACCCTATATTACAGAACCAGCTTGTGCCTGTCTTTATAGACATAGAGTTGGGTTCATACAATATACGGGTGGACTTGTTGGAAAAAGCTATTTCGAAAAAGACCAAGGCGATCGTTTTGGCGCATACGCTCGGCAATCCGGTTAATTTAAAGGAGATCTTAAAGTTTGTATACAAGCACGGCCTTTGGTTCATCGAAGATAATTGTGACGCGCTTGGATCCGTTTATCAAGGCAGACGCACAGGCTCCTTTGGGCATATTTCAACCAGCAGCTTTTATCCTGCTCACCATATAACCATGGGAGAAGGAGGGGCTGTACTAACCAGCGACGTGCTTCTCAATAGGATACTTATGTCTTTACGTGACTGGGGCAGGGATTGTTGGTGTGTCCCCGGCAAAGATGACACTTGCAGAAACCGCTTCAATCAGCAATTCGGATCTTTGCCTTTTGGTTATGACCATAAATATATCTATTCTCATATCGGTTACAATCTCAAAGCCACAGATATGCAGGCAGCTATCGGTTGCGCGCAATTAAAAAAACTGCCGAGTTTTATAAAAACACGAAAACAAAATTTTTCATTTCTTTACAGGCGGCTTAAAGCATATGAAAAATATTTCATATTGCCTTCTGCATTGCCAGATGCCGAACCTTCCTGGTTCGGTTTCCCGTTATTCGTGAAAGATAGCGCGCCGTTTAAAAGGAACGATGTCGTTACCTTTTTAGAAAAAAATAAGATAGCTACGCGCATGCTTTTTGGTGGCAATCTCTTACGCCAGCCTGCTTATAAAGGCATCAAGTGCCGTGTTGCGGGTAAACTGGATAATACGGATGCGGTCATGAATAACCTTTTTTGGGTAGGCGTCTATCCGGGGCTTGAGAGTAAAATGCTGGAATATATGGCCAAAACCTTCGATATTTTTATAGCTAAACATACATGATGAGCGAGCAAAAAGAATTCTTTTTTATTTCCAATAGCTCTATAGGCGATACAGGGTTAAGCGGCGGCGACAGGATCTATATAGAACTAGCTCGCGCCTGGAAACAGAATGCCAAGGTTTCAATAGTCGGCTGCGGCGAGGCTGTTATTATTGCCAAGAGGGAAGGTCTGACGGAAATTGACTATTATCTTACAAGCCCAAACTTAAGAATAAAAAATATTTTTTCATTATGGTCGATCTTTACGAATTTCTTTATAAAATTAACGCGCGGGATATGGTTTGTTCTTAAAAACAAAAAGATCTTTCGTGATGGGAGTTTTGTATATTCATCTTCTGACTTTTACCCTGATTCCTTGCCGGCTTTTATAGTCAAATTAATGAATCCCAGGATAATTTGGATAGCGGCCTTTTACTTGTTTACGCCGGCCCCATGGGAAAAACACAGTCCATACAAAGGAAGGGATCTATTGAGAGGATCCCTGTATTGGTTATCCCAGAGGCCGATTTTTTGGATCGTAAATATTTGGGCAGATTTTGTTTTCGTGACTTCAGAACCCGACAGGATAAAGTTTGTTACAAAAAACAGGGATATCTCAAGAGTGATCGTCGTGCGCGGCGGGGTGAATACGGATGCATCCGCCCGTTATCTTAAGAACGGTAATTTTATTCCTGCAGGCGACCGTAAATATGACGCTTGTTTTGTCGGCAGGTTCCATCAGCAAAAGGGCGTTTTAGAGCTCATAGATATTTGGCAAAAAGTCGTGCAAAATAGGCCCACAGCGCGGCTTGCTATGATCGGCAACGGCCCCCTCGAGGAAGAAGTCAAAAAAAAAGCAAAAGAAAGCGGGCTGCTTGAAAAAATTGATTTTTTCGGGTTTTTAGACGGGGAGGCCAAATTTGAGATTTTTAAACAAAGCAGGTTGGTAGTTCATCCTGCTACTTTTGACAGCGGCGGTATGGCGGCTGCCGAAGCCATGGCATGGGGATTGCCCGGGGTCAGCTTTGACCTGGAGGCGTTAAGGACATACTATCCTCAAGGCATGGTCAAGGTGCGCTGCGGCGATCTATCAGCTTTTTCAAAAGAAATACTCAAGCTAAGCGAAGACGTTTCTTATTACCAGTTGTTTTCCCAACAAGCTGTCAAGCTGATAGAGAATGATTGGGATTGGAGAAAAAGAGCGTCTCATATTTATGGCGAGTTGTTGAAAGGGGCGCAAAGAAAAGATGCGTAAACTTTTATTTGTTTTACAAAATATCGTAAAAAATAGGGCATTCCTTTTTTTGCTATCAGTGATCGTCCTTTATTTTTTCTCGATACGATTTACGTATCAATTGCAGGAACCATTTAGCCTGGGCGGGCCGGATTTTTCCCGTTTAAGCACATATCTTTTCAGAATAGGGCACGCAGAAGTGCCTTTTGTGGATTTCTATCCTGTTTATGGCCCGCTTTTTCTGTACGGCCTTTTCTTTATTTATAAGCTAATGGGCGGCCAGCTGGCCAGCTATATCCGCCTATACGGATTCATTATGCCTTTTTTGGGCGTACTGGCCTTTTCTGTATTTGCATGGTTTTTCTTTAGGGCTAAAAGGTTCGCCGGCTATTTTATGCTTTTGGTCCTTATTTTTAATTCCTTCGGCCTGGACGCAGATGGCTCAAATGGATATATACTTCGTATATTTCCGATCTTTCTTTGTCTTCTTATTTTGCGCCGATCAATGGAGGGGCCAAAAAATTGGCTGCTCCCTTTAGGGATCATTATCGGTATGACTTCTATGTATGAATATCCTGCTTTCATAACACTTACGTTAGTAACGCTATTTTATTTTCTGTTCTCTTTTATGAGTCAAGGATCAAAAAAGACTTTACAGGATGGATCAAAGTTCGCCATAGGCGTCATGATACCCCTGTTATTATGGGCGTTGTTTTTTGCGTTCAGCCGCACCTTTTTTGAAACGTTTATTTTTATCGGACATCTGGTAGACAAAGTGCCGGCTTATTTTCTTGATATCCCTGCTAATTTCAAAAACATATCTGTTTTCTTCCAACAGCAGTTTTATTACCTGGTTGTATTGTTTGCATATGCGGCTGCATTGATATATTTGGTCTTAAGTCTTTTTATGAAAAAAAAGATCGATATGCGTTTTCAAGTTTCGTTTTTGTTGCTTTTAGTAGGCGGGATCCTTTCCAGGCGGGTTTTTATCGAATACTGGCGCATTCTGGGGATCGTTATAGTTCCATTGGTCGTTTTTGTCCTTTTTAATCTCGAGCAGGCGGTCAAAAACATCAAAAGCAAGGCACTGGCTATTGTTATAGAGAGCGGCGTTGTAGGTTGTGTTTGTATATTTTCTCTTATGACGAGTTTTAATGTCCAATTTTTAAAAGGCCGGTTTTTTTCTGCGCCGATTGCCCCTGCGCCTGCTGCACAATTAGAATATTTTGAAAAAGCTGGCATGTTATTTCGAAAAGACGAGGTCCAGCCATGCCGCGAAGTCTTGGAATATATCGAAAAAAATATACCTGAAAATGAGGATTTTTATACTTTCCCTTGGGGCCTCTACAATTATTTTCTTGAGCGCCGCGTTCCCGTACGTATCAACAGCGATTATCTCGGATTGGCTGACCCGCTCTTTTTTGAACGGATGATAATCGAAGATTTAAAAAAACGCAGCATCAACCATGTGATAGTAAACAGGCAGAATACATTAGGCGTAGTAGCTCTGGGGCCGCGTTGCGATGTAGCAGATTTTTACTGCTGGGGAGGTCCAAAAGATGTCTCTATTGTGAGGTCCGAGATAGCAAAATTCATACTTGTGAATTACGAGACGGAGGCTATTCTGCCGGCTGCCGTGATTCTGAAAAAACGGAACAGCGCGTTATCTTATCCTCCAGAAAAATCAATTAAAAACTTTCGGGCTAAAGAATTATACCAGTCTTGGGAGCTTGATGGTGCAAAACAGGTCCGGCTAACGGAAGATGCGCTAAGTCTTTCGGACATAAACAAGACCGTTACTCTGGCTTTTGATCTTTCCGAGCCTTTGGCACAACCGTGTTCCTTGTTGCGGCTTAAAATTAAATTCAAGTATCACAAGCTTGACAAATTATGGAATCAGGGATTTTTTGATTGCACGCTTAATTTTGTTAATGACGATGGGGTTGAACGTTCATCCACAGTCCGGCATCACGCCTCTGAAATCAGGGAAGGTCAGTTCGATCTTCCTTTTATCTATGCGCCCATAAGGATCGCCTCCGGCAGCATTGTATTAGATTTCAGGCCTTCTGTATTCAGCGGGCCGCCAGCTAGCATTGTACTTGGCGATGTAGAGTTTTTGCAACACCAGGACAAGGGATATGCTTTCAGCAAATAATTGACTCCTTGCCTAGACATCCGCCATTGATTCATTGGCGGATAGGCTGCGGAGTTCATTTTGTAGGGCAAGAAACCTGCTATTAGCAAAATGAAGGAGATGATACGATAAAAGTCAAATGAGTTGGTGAATTCTCTGGATTATCGATATAGTAGCTCGAATGGTCTGGAGAGTAGATAGGTTATAGGTTGTATCGTTTACCTGGGGCTT
>JACRLT010000021.1 GCA_016235185.1 Candidatus Omnitrophota bacterium | reverse complement strand
TTACAGGAAGTTAGGCTGAAAATGCAATAGCAATTTTAACGTAAGGCATTGTATTTACGTAAGTTATGAAAAATCAAAACTTACATAAAAACAATTTTTGAAAATAATCGTAAACGAAAATAATTTTTAACAAAGTAGTGCTCCTTAATTGATTACAATAACCATTTTTTAAAGGGAGGCAAGTCTTTTTATCAAAACTCTTTATAAGTAAAGAAGATAAGAATATTTAAAGTAAAAATTTTTGACAGAACGTTAAGGTGCTCAAGGAGACACTATGAAAAAGTTACATTTCGCGCTTTTTACCAGCTCTTTTTTTCTCGTGTTGCTTTTCTGCCGTTTTGTTTGTGCCATCGAAGAGTACAAGACAGAAGATGATGAGGCCAGGGCCTACAATGTCACCCGGACAGTAAAAAGCGTAGAGGGCCTGCATTTTAGTGTAGAGGAAGACAGGCCGATCGAAAAGATAGCAGGGGTCTATAGACCTATTGACTTAGATTCTTACATTGCCTTAAAATTTGGCAAACTGCAGAAGAGCATAGATGAATTGGCCTTGGATTTACAGCAAAAGATAGATGCCTTGGCTCAAAGGCTCGATGTTCTGACTAAAGAGGTAGACGAGCTCGTAAAGCCTCCAGCCGCCCCACCCCAGAACCAGACAAATTCCACGAATCCCTAGGTTATTTCATAATTTTCAAATCAAGCATTCGCAGCGCGTGTCCCTGCACGCAGACCAGGAGTATAGTTGCTTTTAGCATTTTCTTTGCTCAGGTTGGTTTCTTCACGCCAAAGGTCTTTATTGCACTGCGGTAGCCCTGTTTGCCGACGAAGTTTTTTGCCGTCTGCTTCGGTTTGCATTTTTGCTGTTACGCTCCATAGAAGATTGTCGCTACAGCCAAAATGCAATCCCTCGCAGACTTTTGCCAAAAAACTTCTGATTGTCGGCTTAAACAGGGCTACCGCAGTGCATTGATAATCAATCGACATTCGCTCCAAAAACGGCAAAAGCAAATCTATGATAGGCTTAAGGGGTCGGCGACGATGGTCACCCGCAGACCCCCGTAGCGGAAAGGGGACCCACTTCGGCTCTATATGTTTGGGGGAAACCACGGGAGGGTTTCCAAATGGGGGATCGGGGGGCTAGGGTGATCTCGTCGGCGACCCAGAACCTGCGAGTTACCAGCTTGTAGCGAGGGAAATGCTGGAAGCGACGGAAGGTGTGATTTTCGAAGATTGATGATGAGATCCTTCGGCAAAAATCGCCTTAAGGATCAAGCAAAATCTTCTGTCGAAGATTTTGCTTGACAATTACTGAAATTACGATAATAATATTGCTTATATTACTTAAAGTAATTACATTAAGTACTATAGTTCTCCCGCCGTCGATAGATGTTCGGGGGCTTGCTCTGGAATGTACAGCAGTTGAGGGATTCCGCAAGAGGCGGGAAACGCGGGAAGGAACTCCGGCGGGATGTCACTAAATGTGCAAGCCCGTTGGAAATGTTGGGTGGGATAATCCCGCCAAAGGCGGGATCTTATACAGGTACACTGGGCATGCCAGTGGGGTTTCCATAGGAATATAATGAAACAAGGAAACGTTTAGAGGGGTAGATGACGAACGGCAACCACAAGGATCTAGTTTCCGCCAAAGAAATATCAAAAAAATTCGGCGTCACATATCCGACCCTAAATCACTATACGAATTTAGGGTTTTTTAATGTTGTCTCCAAGCGCGGGAACAAAAGGTTCTATCAGGCAGGCGAGGTCAGAGAGAAGCTTGCGCTCATCTCCAAGCTTAAAGACGACGGGTATCCTTTAAGGCTCATACGTAAAAAGCTTATAGGGTAGATCTTTGTCCCGCCTCGCTTACGCTTTGGCGGGATGTCACTAAATGTGCAAGTCGGCAAAGAGTGTCGGGCGGGATAATCCTTTACATTTACAAGCAAATGTAAAGGATCTTATTTAGGTACTCCGACTTGCCCAGGGGTTTTCCATGGCAGTTAAAAAGTCGAACAGAAAACTGGCATCGGCAAGGGATATAGCAAAAAATGCGAATATTTCCTATGCCGCCGTCAATAATTATACGGACATGGGGCTTTTGGACGTGGTGGCAAGACAGAACCGTACGCGCATGTACGATTCAGAAAAGGCAAAAGAGCGGTTGAGCCTTATTTCTAAGCTTATAAACGAAGGCTACACCTTGCGTGTCATAGGTAAGCTATTAAGGGAAGAGTAAATGAATAAAACGCTCTATTTTTTTGTATTCTCTGTCTTCTGTTCTCTGTCTTCTGTCTTCTGTTTTGCCCAGGAGGATGTGGTCAAGATCAATGACCAGCAGGTTGCCGGCGAATTCTTTGGGATGCCTGTTTCAATGGATAATTACCGTTTTGCAAAGGCCGCTATTGTGATCTTTGGCCCACGGTGGGGTGCCGAACCAAAGACGCCGCAGGAATTGGAAGACCGCGTCTGGGAGGACTTGTTGCTTTCCTATGAAGCTTTTCGCCGCAATATTTCTGTTGGATCTAAAGAGGTAGAAGACGAGGTGGCCAAGCTCCTTGAGGCAGAAAAAGTGACTTTTGATTGGAAGAAGGATAAAGATGCGTACGGCAAATGGGTTACCGAACGCGTGAAAGAGCCGGCTCAAGCATTTGAAAATCAGATCATGCATCTTTTACAGCTCCAGAAGCTCCGGATGCAGGTGATCGACAGTTTCGTGCCGCAGGTTACCGAAGAGGAGGCGTACCAGGAATACCTCGACCAGTATAATACTCTAAGCCTTGAACTCGTCCAGTTTGACGATATAAAGGCGGCTGAAGATTTCTACAATAAGATGAAGAACCCCAGGGTTTGGGAGAAGAAAGGGAAAAAAGATCCCAAGTTTGCGCAGAGGCCGGGTTTTGTTTCGCTGCAATTCCTTATGGACCTATGGAAGATACCAAGAAGCGATGCATATGCCATGCTGGGCCTTCCGGTAAACTCTGTTTATAAGCCCACGCCTGTTTACCGCGGCTACGGGGTTTTTCGTACGCTGCAGAAACGCGTGGCAGAGAAAGAAAAGTTCGGCGAATTGAAGAAATCATATTTTGACCAGGTTAAAAGAAAGAAGCAGTTTAACAGTTTCGGCGACTGGCTTAAGGCTTTTAAAAAAGACGCCAAGATAAAGGTGTATGCAACTCGACACTAAGGTAGACTCCTTGCGTAAGCGCACGTCCGCCATTGATTCAGTGGCGGACTACGCACGCTGCGGAGTAAACTTTGCAGGGGAAAGAACCTGCAATAGGCAAAGTTAATGAGCTATTATAAGGTAATAGGTTTTGAAAGAGAACCGTTCTCAACCAGCCCGGACCCTGAATTTTTTTACGAGTCCAAGGCTCATGAGATCGCGCTGACTAACCTGATGATCGAGATGAGGCTAAGGCGCGGCCTGTCCGTTATTTTAGGGGACGTTGGGACAGGAAAGACCACTCTTTCGCGCAAGCTGATACAGCTCTTGCGTTCCAAAGAAGATTTTATCTTTAACATTGTTTTAGACCCTGCGTTTGAATCCGAAGAACTTTTTCTGACGAAGCTGGCGCATAACTTTGAGTTGTCAGTACCTTCCAATCCTACGATCCTGGATTTACAGGAGGCATTGGAGCGTTTTCTATACCAGAAAGGCGTGGAAGAGGGCAAGACAGTAGTGCTCATTGTAGATGAAGCGCAGAAACTGAATGAGGTGACACTTGAGGCGCTGCGTGTCCTTTTGAACTATGAGACAAATGAATTTAAACTCCTACAGCTAATCCTTTTGGGGCAGTTGGAGTTGTACGCTAAGATCATGAACATGAATAATTTCCTGGACCGTATCAGTTTCAGGTATACATTAAATCCGCTTGATGAGGAGGAGACCCGCCGGCTTATCGAATTCAGGATACGCCAGGCAGGTTATTCTTCAAGGATGTTCCTTTTTTTAGACGGCGCTATCCGGGAGATCCACCGTTATACAAAAGGGTACCCTCGCCAGATAGCTATGTTGTGCCACAAGGCTTTAAAGGCCCTTGTGTTAAAGAGAAAGAGCGTCATCGACGAAGCGCTGATCAAAGAAGTCATAGAAGAAGAGGATAAAAAGGGATGGTCAAAGACAATTCCAATCTTAGCCCAGAGAAGCAGCTTCTAAAGCTGATAGAAGAACCTCATGGGCGTGCTGCAAAGGGTGTGGCTATCAGGGGAAAGGGCCTCACTTTATTTTCTTTGGGTGCTTTGCAGGGCCGCTGGATCTTCGCGCGCGAAAAATTGTCGGCTTTAGCCAAATCCTGGAGCGGCCCTTTAGATATTAAGAAGATAAACTCCATCCTGGTTTTGCTGGCTGTTCTGACCGGCGTCTATTTTGTGGCCAGTTCGTTTATGTTAGCTATGAAATTTTCTACCTTGCCCAGTTTCTCCTTTAAAGCGGAAAGTTCCGCCAAGTTAGAAGTTTTAAAACAGGCTTCGCAATTAAAGGCCCTGACGACATATATGGAAAAGGTCCAATCGCGGGATATTTTTAAGATCGGGAGACAGCCGGCTGCGGATGAAACTGCTAAGCCTGATCAAGCGGAGCAGAAAGCCCAACAGGAAAGCGTTTTGAGCAAATATAAACTCGTGGGTATTTCCTGGTCGGAAAATCCTGACGCCATGATCGAGGATATAGAAGCAAAAAAGACTTTTTTCCTGAAACGCGGGCAGGTCATGTCCAGCGGGGTAAAGATCCAGGCCATTTTTAAGGATAAGGTTGTTTTAAATTATTCAGGAGCGGAAGTAGAATTAAGATGACAAGGTACAGAAAGAATATTTTTGCGGCGCTATCGTTTTTGTTTTTGGCTGCGTCAGCTCTTGCGCAAGAGCAAGCGGCTGTTTCTGGCGAGGCCGGCCAGGCGGATAATGTTCCTGCGGAAGATAAGATACCCGGGGGCATGCATGGATTTGTCTCTTTGGACCTAAGAGACATCGATGTCATTGAAGCCCTGAAGTTTTTATCAAGGAGGGCGGACCTCGACATTGTGACTACTAAGAACGTGGCAGGCCGTGTGACGCTTATGGTTGAGAACGTCCTGGTCAAAGATGTCTTTGATATCATGCTGCGCGCTAACAAACTGGCATACGATACGAGAGGCGATATCTACAGCGTTATGACCGAAGACGAATATAAGGCCTTGTACGGCAAGCCGTTTGCAGATACGCGAGAGGTCAAGACATTCCGGCTTAAATACATTATTCCTGAACAGGCCTTTTCGCTTTTCGATACGCTCAAGAGCGAGATAGGCAGGGTCCTGGTTGACCCTGAATCAGGAAGCGTATTGATCATTGATATACCCGAGCGCATAAAAGATATGGCCAGGGCACTCGAGGCCTTTGAAGAGAAGAACGAAGTGCGGATATTCCCTTTGCAATATACAAAGACCAAAGAAGTCGAAGAGCAGCTTAAAAACCAATTGGACTCAAAAAAAGTAGGCCTTATAAAAGCTGATGAAAGGCAGAACCAGGTGATAGTGCAGACCTTGCCCGATCGCATGTTAGAAATAGAGCGGTTGATAAAGGGGTTGGATACCAAGACAAAAGAGGTCATTATCGATACAACTATAGTCAAAATAAAGGTATCGGATGAGACGACAAAAGGCATGGAGTGGGAAGGGCTTTTTGAAGCCCTTAAATTAAAAGGCGACTTGTTTTATATGGGGTCTACGCCTTTTGCAACGGTAAATCCCGTGACTACCGCCGGTACGTTTACTTCGAGAAAAGAGACGCTGCAAGCCGAAGGTTATACAGGTTCATATCCGTTCAGCGGCACGACATCCAGCCTTTCTTCGAGTACACCGGCTGTGGGCAGTGAAAAATTGCATGTCGGGCTCATCGGCACACAGGATTTCGATACAGTGCTCAAGTATATCCAGTCTTTGGGGTCAAGCAAGATCCTGGCTAATCCGAAGTTGGTCACGACCAACAACCAGGAGTCCCGCATTCACGTAGGCGAAAAACAGGCGTATGTTACGACCACTACCACCACAGGGCAGGTGACGAGTACAGTTGCTGAAGAGGTGACATTTGTTGATGTGGGCACACAGTTTTCCGTTACCCCTGTGATCAACAACGACGGATTCGTGACTATGAAGGTAAAGGTGGAGATCTCAAGCGTATCTTCCACATTGATCACGCCTACGCAAAATAGGATCCCCATTATTGACACATCTCTTGCCGAGACTACGGTCATGGTTAAAGAGGGCACTACTGTCATAATCGGAGGTTTGCGCAAAGATGAAAGGACAGGCACTGCAAAACAGACTCCTTTTCTAGGGAAGATCCCGGTTTTGGGCTGGCTTTTTAAAACTGACACGAAGAAGGTGGAACGTTTTGAGCTTATTATTATGTTGACACCGAAGATCATCAGCGGCGAGGTATTTGTTTCGCAGGGCGGGCAAAAAATAGAACATGCCGGCATAAAAGGTGCGAAGGGGTATCAAACGCTTAGCCCTGCGCCAAAAGAAATGCCAGTGCCTGTTTCTAACGACAAAAAAGTAATATTCAAAGGCTTGAGGGTGGCTGACTGATGAAAAACATAATGATGTGTTTTGCGGTTTTATCTGTTTTTGCGGCGGCGCAGGGCGACATTGTGTTTGCCCAAAGTTCTTCCATTCATGATACGTTGGATAATTTTGACAATGCGTTCGAGTCCCTTAAAAATGAGCGGGACGCTTTGCGCCAGGAGATCGATAATTTAAAGACAGAGCAGCGCGCTTTGGTCGATGGCGTAAAGGCCAGGGTCGAGGCTGTTGAGGAGCAAAAACAGAAATACTCCGAAGACCTCGATACGGCGCAGGAGAAGATATCCTATCTTGAAGAGGAGAAGAAGGATCTCGCTGAAAAGCTGAACGATACAAAGTTAGAGACCGATAAGATCAGTGAAACTGTCAACGCCAAGGATTCGGCTGTCGAGGAACTAAAAGCAGAGAATCAGCAGCTGGCCCAAAGCCGTGCCCAAGCAGAAACGGCCCTGGAGAAGGCGGCTATCCGTATCCAGAAACTTCAGGCAGAAAAGGAATCTTTGTTGAGCCAGATGGATATATTGCGGGAAGAGCGCAAAAAGATCCTCTTCGGCTATGATGATGATCTGGCTGCTATCAAACAGGAGCGCGAGAGCCTTTTTGCGCGATTGAGATCAACGGAAGATAAGCTGAAAGCTGTACAGGATAAAGTCTCCAATGTAGACAAGAGGGAAGGCCTTTTGCGCCAGAAGCATAAAGAAGAACTTGTGAAGGTAGAGAATGCGCGCAAGGCAACAGAAGAAGAGCTGGCTAAAGCAAAGACGCAGAAGGATGAACTTGTTGAAAAGCATAAGGAAGAATTAAGCCGATCCTTTGAAAAAGCCAGGGCCATAGAAGATAAGGCCAAGGACCTGGACGGTATAAATAAATTAAATGAGCATAAGCTGGAGCTCGCAGATGAGAAGTTAAAGTCTTATGAAGATAAATTAGCGCTGGCGCAGGAAGAGAATGTCGCTTTGGCCGGAAAGCAGAAAGAAGATGCCCTGGTTTCGTCTGATCTCATAAAGGATCTGACACGGCGCGTGCAGGACCTCGGCGACAAATACAAGACCGCAAGCGAGGACTTAAAGATCGCAGAAGACAGGTTGAATTCAGTAAAAGATAATGCCAAGTTCGCCGAAGATAAACTTAGCGATGCGCAGGAACAGTCTTCTTCGTTCAGTAGACAGATAGAGGTTTTGGCAAAAGAAAAAAAGGAGACGGGCCTGCGTTTGAGCGCAAAAGAAGAAGATCTGGCTAAGGCCGAAGAGAAACTAAGAAGCGCCGAAGCAAAGTTGAGCCAGGTGCTTTCTGAACGCGGACAGGTAACCAGGCGGCATGAAGTCGCGATGTCCGGCGCGCTCCTGACGCAAAAATCCCTGGAAGAGCGTTTAAAAAATACCGCAAGCGACTTATCCCGGGCCGAGAAAGAGATCGATTCATTGCATAAAGAGCGCCTTGATATGAGCGTAAAGGAGAAAGAGGTGGAAGGATATAAGGCGCAGGTTGCCTCGCTGGAACCGCAGGTTAAAGAAGTCAATGGTAATCTTAAGGCTTCCGAGGACAAGATAAATGCAGCCGAGGAGAAGTTGAGAAAGGCAGAAGGCAATGAAAAGGACTTAGCCGCAAAGATAGCAGACAAAGAAAAAGAGATAGAAGGGTATAAAGCACGGATTTCTTCGTTGGAGGATCAGGTTAAAGAAGCCGGTGATAATCTTAAAACCTCACAGGACA
The DNA here is from genome assembly GCA_016235185.1 of Candidatus Omnitrophota bacterium. Taxonomy (GTDB): domain Bacteria; phylum Omnitrophota; class Gorgyraeia; order Velamenicoccales; family Velamenicoccaceae; genus UBA9636. The sequence continues at coordinate 50,177 of JACRLT010000021.1, read as the reverse complement.
AGATAAAAATAACAGAGCAGGAGCTAAAAAAGATCGAGGAGAGTTTCAGTACTTACGCTAAGCAGCAAGGCGAAGTAGTCAAGAAATATCAGGGTGATTTTGCCGATATATCCTCTTCTTTTAAGGATGCGCATGAAAAGATAGCCAAGCTAAAAGAAGATCGCGATAGTTTAGCCGCAAAGGTTGCGTCTCTCGAGAAAGATAAGCAGGGCTGGGAGGTTACAGAGAAGGAATACAATGGGAATCTTGAATTGGTTGAACAAGCTAAGGGCCTGAAGGCCCAAAACGATGGTATGCTTGCGACTGTCAAGGCATCCGAGGCCAAGTTCAAAAAACTTATGGATAGTTTTGTCAAACTTCAGCAAGAAACTGAAGAGCTTAAGGAAGATTCTAAGACACAGCTTAGCCCCCGCGAGTATAAAAATATGTCGCAGAAGAACGCCGGCCTGGAAGCGGAAAACAGCGCGTTGAAAGATGAGGTTAAGGACTTAAGCGAAACGCTCTTGGAGTTCCAGCAAGATCAGAAAGAGATCGTCAAAGAGAAGGTTTCCCAGAAGCAAAAGATCGAGCGTATGGATACGCATTTAAAGACTTGGGATGCCGAAAAGAAGGAGTGGGGCAAGGCCGAACAGGATATAAAGCAGGCACTTGCGGAAAAAGAAGACAGGCTGTACAAAGTTTCAGAGGACTTAAAGAAGGCCCTGGATGAAAATAAACGTCTAAAAGAGCGCATCGAATCTTTCCCGAACGACCTGGCGCAGACAAACATCAAGGTAGAAAAACTTACGAAAGAGAATGCAGCCATGCATTATAACCTTGGTGTGATCTATACTGAAAAAGAGATGTATGGGGACGCTATCAAAGAGTTTAAAAAGACGCTTGAGCTTAACCCTGAAGATCCTTATGCCCACTATAATCTAGGTATTATTTATTCGCAGTATTTGGTAGACGAAGAAGAGGCAGTAGAACATTTCAAAAGATATTTAAAGAGCGCGCCTTCGGATAAAGACGCGGATCAGGCCAGGCGGTATATTTTTGTGAGAGAAAGTTATGGCCCAGATGCAGGAAAATAAGTTTAGAGGCCTATGCGTTGCGAACCTGTCGGCGATGTTCTTTGTTTTGATTGCCGCAGGCTCTTTAGGGGCCGATAATACAGGCGAGCGCTATGCCTCGGCTGCTCCGCAAAGTGCGCCAGCAGCTACCCCAGGTCATTTGGTTTCCGGACAGCAATATATATCTTTAGACCTTCGCGATATGGATATCACTGAAGCCTTGAAGTTTTTGGCAACAAAGGCCGGCTTAAATATTATTCCTACCAAGAACGTATCCGGCCGCGTTACGCTGATGGTCGACGACGTACCTCTCTCGGATGTCTTTGACCTGATGATCCGCTCTAACAACCTTGCTTACGAGAAGAAAGGCGATATCTTTAACGTCATGACAGAGGATGAGTACAAGTCGTTTTTCGGAAAGAACTTTTCCGACGGCCGCCTGGTCAAGGTTTTCCACCTAAAGTACGCTATCCCTGAACAGGTTTTTAATATCTTAGACAGTTTCAAAAGCAGTATCGGCAAGATATTTGTCGACCCGGAGACCGGCACTGTCATGGTCATGGATGCTCCGGAGAGGATGCAAGAGATAGAAAAGGCACTGGTTGCGCTTGAACAGAAGACGACTATCCGTATCTTTGACCTGAAGTATGCCAAAGCCAAAGAAGTCGAAGAGCAATTAAAGAGCCAGCTGGACATGAAAAAAGTCGGCAGTGTTAAATCGGATGACCGGACCAATCAGCTTATCGTCCAGACACTTCCGGAGAGGATGGACGACATAGAAAAGCTTATTAAGGGCCTAGACCAGAAGACGCGGCAGGTCTTAGTTGATGCCCGCATCATCAAGATCAGGCTTTCTAACGATACTACGCGCGGCGTCGAATGGGAAGGGCTTTTTGACCTCGGTAAAAAAATGGGGCTTTCTTATCTTGGCTCAACGCCTCTTGCCGTTGTTAATCCTGCGACCACGGCCGGCCAATTTACTACCAGGGAGGCCCAGTTCAATACGAAAGGTATAGGTTCATATCCATTCAGTGGTACGTCAACTAGCCTGAATTCCAGTACCCCGGCAGTGGGTACACAGAACTTGCATCTGGGCATGATAGGGCGCAATGATTTTGACACGGTCATCAAATATCTGCAGACGATAGGCAAAACAAAAATATTGTCTTGTCCGCAGATTGCTGTTATTAATAATCAGGAGGCAAAGATACATGTGGGCGAACGCCAGGCATATGTCACGACCAGCACCACTGCCGGCCAGACGACCACAACGGTATCTGAATCCGTCACTTATGTGGATGTTGGCTTACAGCTGGCTGTAACGCCTACGATCAATGAGGATGGATTCGTAACTATGAAGATAAAACCCGAGATCTCAAGCGTTGTGGACACTCTTTTGTCATCGAGCAACAATAAGATACCGATCATCGATACCTCTACAGCCGAAACCTCGGTCATGGTTAAAGACGGTACCACTATTATGATAGGCGGCCTCAATAAAGAGGAGGAAACGGAAGATTACGAGGGGACTCCGTTTTTGGGCAGGATCCCCCTGGTAGGTTTTTTCTTTAGTCAAAAAAGCAGATCAAAAGTGCGCACAGAGATATTGATCCTGCTTACTCCGCATATAATAACTGGAGACGAATTGAGCACAGGCTATGAACACGATTTCGGGGCGAAGCTCGATAAGAGTTTCGCGCCATATGCGCCGATCACTGAAGGGTCTGATCTGAACCCTGGGTCCATTACGCCAAAACAATATCGCGAATATATGCCACTATTAAAAGAAGGGTTAGATAATAAGCCAACTCTTAAACCTTTGAGGGACGCATGATGTATAAGACAGAGAACAGAGAACAGAGGGCAGAGAACAGAGGGCAGAAGCTGACAGGAATTCTGGCGGCCGTTGCCGTTATTATACTTTTACCTCTGGGTGCTTTCGCCCAGACGGAAGGCTCGGATTGCGCGCAACTCAAAAAAGAACATGAGGCCTTGCTTAACGACTATAACAACGTCCTTTCCCAGATAAAAGCCCTTCTGCCATTCAAAGAAAAAGCGAAAGATCTGGAGGATTCATTCCGTCAGTTTGATATCGTAAAAGAGCAGCTTGTAAAGGAAAAGGAAGAGGTCTTAAAGCAGAATGCGGAACTCAAAGAGAAGATAGGATCGCTGGATCAGAATATCGTAAAACTTGGCAAGGAAAGCGATGACTATAAGAAATCTTTTGAAAAAGCTACCGTAGAGAATATAATAGGTGAGGATACAAAGAAAAAAATAGCCGATCTTGGAAAAGAAAAGGATGCTTTGTCCCAGAGGGCAGGGGACATGGAAGCCAGGATAAAGGTTATGGAGAATGCTTCCTTAAAGGAGCAGGCCCAGACGGAGTTTTACAAACGGCAGCTTGCAGAAGTCAAAGACAAATACGAAAGCGCAAAAAAACAGAATAGGGCCTTAGAGAAAAAGTTGGAAGATACCCCCGGGAAGTTTGCCGAGCTGGCGCGCGAGAATAAGGTCCTCATCAAGCGCACCTCAATGATGCATTACAATCTGGGCGTCTTCTATACGCAGAACAAGGAATTTGAGAGGGCGGTTTCAGAGTTTGAAAAGGCTGTTGAACTTAATCCCGAAGACAGCTCTTCTCATTTTAACCTTGGTTACATATACGCCGAGCATCTTTTGAACCGCCAGAGAGCGGTCATGCATTTTAAGCAATACCTGAAATTGGCAAAAAAAGATGATAAGGATGTTGATTGGGCGAAAAGGTATATTTTAACCTGGCAGACGTGGGAAGGCAACGTGCCCATTAAGTAGGGCAAGAGAAAAAGAAGGCGGCTATGAAAAAAATTATAGTGGCAGTTGTTGTGGCTGTATTTATTCTGGGTTTTACCGGCAAAGAAGTTTGGGCCCGGGCAAAAAAGACGCAGTCTTCCCAAGGCGCAGTTGAAAAGAATAAAAAACTAAGCTCTAAGAAGACCAAGGAGCTGCTTGAGCAGAAACGCCTGGAGTTGGAAAATACGTCATGGGATGTTGAAATGAAGCTGGCAAGCGGCGAGAAGAAGATGACAGACCGCCTTATTTTCAAAGACAAGCAGTTTTCATCCGAGGGATTTGTGCTCGGAGGGTTTAAGCCTACGAGTTATTCATTGACGATGAAAGACGACGGTGTAATTGTTTTTGAGACCATGCAGCCCGGAGAAAACGGCGGGACTGTTTTTTGGAAAGGGGAATTCGGCCCGGATAATATTTCCGTGCGCGGCATAACAAGCCAGGTTTCGCCTGATCAGACGTCCCAGGATCTGTATTTTTCGGGTTTAAAAGTGCAGGAAAAAAAATCAGAGTCAGTTACTATCAATAAATCGGAGGAACGATAATGAAAAGGATAGCAATAAGCGGACTAATATTTGTTTTCTTAGCGGGTTTTACAACTTTAGGTTTTTGCTGGCCTTGGGATAAAAATGCCGCAGAGGTGACCAAAAGTGCGCCTGCTATAGCCGCGCCCGAAGCGGCTGCAAAGCAAGCCCCTGTTGCGCAGGAAGTACCAAAAGAGGCAGTCAGGCCTTCAAAGGCCAATATAGACAAGGATAGGATGCTGCGTGAAAAAAAGAAGAGCGCTTTGAACAATTCGCAGTGGGACATAGAGGTTGTTGCATTGAGCGGCAAAGGCTCCAAACAAAAGGATGCCCTGGTTTTTTATGAGAACAAATTTTCTTCCGGCGAATTTTCAAAGTCAGGTTTTGACGCTTCAAATTACACCCTGACATTGCAGGAAAACGGCAATGCCGTAGTGGAGACGATGCAGACAAGTGAAAAAGAAGGCATAATTTTTTGGCGTATTGAATTAGACCCCGCGGTGACGATATGCAAAGGCGTATTGAGCCGCCAGCTTCCAAATAATAAGTCAGAAGATTACTCTTTTGTCAGCGTGGCTAAGAAGCCTTATCAGCCGCCGGCTCCAGCTCCGGCATCACCAGCTATAGAAGAAGCCGCGGTACCTAAGGCTAAAAAGTAAAAGGGCAAATGGTAGAATTTTCAAAGATCTTAAAAAAAGTCAGACAAGATGGCCAACAAGCAGGCCGTAATGTTTTTGATGCGCCTGAAGCTAAGCGGACGCCTTCAGAAGTTAATCCTGTTTTGCCTAAGACTGCTAAGAAAGAAATTATTGAGCCAGAGCCGCTGGTCCCGGAAGAAACAGAGGAAACCGTTATAAAAAATATAAAACCGCTTTTTACGAGGCAAAGGCTTGCGGAAACACCCAATAAGCCTATCGAGCGTCCGCCATTAGAACCTTAAGGGGTTAGTGGGGGGCGTCCGCCATTAGAACCTTGGCGGACAGCCCAACAAGGGGTTAGTGGGGGGCGTCCGCCATTAGAACCTTGGCGGACAGCCCAACAAGGGGTTAGTGGGGGGCGTCCGCCATTAGAACCTTGGCGGACAGCCCAACAAGGGGTTAGTGGAGGGCGTCCGTCACCGAAACCTATGCCTAGGGCCCAACAGGGAGTCGGCGGAGCTCGCCAGCCTGTTATTGCGCCTGTTAATATTGCTCAAACCGAGATCAGCGATACAGCTTCTCTCTATGAAAAGATATTCAGCCTTGGAAAGTCAATTTTTTCTCCCGGCATAGATTATACTAAGGTAGATACCGCGCCTATTGTTACTGTTGTGGCCGAGGCGGCCGGAGCGATAGCGGCAGGCGATGAAAAACTCATAGAACTTGCTTTGACGTACGTAATGAAGCAAGAGGAATATTACCTTAATCAGCACTCCGTCAATGTATGCATTATTTCGCTTCAGATAGGAGTTGGGGCTGGTTTTGAAATGGGCCATTTGATAGAACTGGGCATAGCGGCGTTTTTGCACGATATAGGCATGACACAGTTTGAAGATACGGCCAATCTGGCCCGCAAGCTCACACAAAAGGAGTATGAGGAGATAAAGAGCCATGTCACGGTCGGTGATACCATTTTAAAGAAGATAAATCATGGCTTAAGCGACACCATAATAGCCGCCCAGAGCGAAATACATGAACGCATGGACGGCAGCGGTTATCCCAGCGGTAAGAAGGCCATCCATGATTATGCCCGTATCATCGCGGTTGCTGATGGGTTCGAATCTATGATACACCCCAGGCCGTTTCGGCCAAGTTATTCGATAATGGATGTATACAAAAGGATCTTTGAGCAGAAGAATAAATATGACCAGGCCTTTATCAAGATACTGGTGGACAGAGTAGGTTTTTTCCCCAACGGTTCTTTTGTCCAGCTCAATACCAGGGAAGTAGGCAAGGTCATCCGTCAGAATCTGCGTTCTCCTTTAAGGCCCGTGGCAAAGATCATTTATGCAGAAGACGGCCGTCAGCTTTACGATGAGGAGGCCAAAGAGATCAATCTGACAAAATATCCCACTATCCACGTCAAAAAATGTTTCTTAGAGGAGAGCGAGAAGTGAAGAAGAACCTGATTATCGGCTTTATCGTAGTTGCTCTGATTGCAGCAGCTGTTGCATCTTTTGCCATGGCGCAAAAACAAAAAAAGGACTATACGGTAAAGATCACCGAGTTTTCTCGCGAAAAAAGCGCATGGGATATTCAGGCCAGCGAGATAAAAAAGCAATTATCCGCCAAAGAGGAAGAGCTTAAAACAGCCCGCAAGCAGAATTTTCAGCTTGATCTACTTGCAGCGCAGGATGCATTAAGGCAGGCCAATGAAAGGCTCGCCCAGGTATCAAGAGAAAGATCCGGTTTTGAAAATACCCATCTTGTTTCAGATAACCGCTTGAAAAATACGACCCTTGAGTTGACCAAGACTTTGGATGAACTCAAAAAAGCAAGGCTGACTTTAGGGAACATCGAAGGCCAATATAAGGCCAAATTGGACCAGCTCAATAACAGCCTCAAAGCCAAAGACGACCAGATAAGGAAGCTGGAGTCAAAATTAGGCGAAAAAGATACTACGAGTTCAGGCTTTAAGACGCGTGAGAAAGATTATTCGGATGCCCTGCGTAAATACCAGGCGCAGATAGCAGGGCTTGAAAAAACGGTGACAGACTTGAATCAGGCTCTTTCTGAAAAAGAAAAGATCGTGGCGCAGAAAGAAGTTGAGTCCGAGAAATATCGCAGGTTTCCTGGCGCTGGGCGCGCTGCGCAGGTTAAGGCAGATGCCGAAAGCGTTGAAGAAAAGGCCCTGTTGGAGAAGCAGATCTCGGAATCAAGCGCAAGATTGTTTGACCAGCAGGAAGAGTTAAAAGGCCTTGAGAAAAAAGTGGGTGAGTTGAAAGACACGCTTTATCAAAGAGAGCTTTTGCTTGCTAAAAAAGATAGAGATCTAAAAGAGCGCATAAACGAGGTCGAGTCTCTGCGTGCCGAGGTCAAGGGCTTAGGCGTGGAGCGCGGGTATGCGGGCAAAACCGCTCCGCTATTATCCGAAACTCAAAGAGAGCTCGAAGCCAGGGTCAGCCAGCTTGAAAGTGAAAAGCTTGAGTTAGAGGACAGTCTTGAAGCAGCGCAAAGAAAGAGCTCCGGCCGCGCCGAGGCTAAAGCTGATCCAAAGGACTTGTTCGCAGACAGGAATTTCCGCATCTTGACCGAGGCCTTAGTAAGGAAAGAAGAAGAGATAAAACAAATGGAGACCGAGCTTGAGGCGTTTCGCCGCGAAAAGGCCGCGCGTGAGAGCGGTTCCGGCTTAAAAGAAAAGCGGCTTGCGGAACTTGAGATCCTGGTCACTACTTTGACAAAGCAATTAGGTGAATACGCCGGCCTTATCGAACAGAGAGAAAGGGAAGTAAAAGCCAGCAGTTTGAAAGTCGCATCGCTCATGCAGGAGATCGAGGCGCACAAAGTTGCTTCCATCGCTTTGCAGAGGGAATTGGTAGAGGCCAGGAGCCGCCAGGAGAAGACATTCCAGAGCCTGACGCAGATAATGAGCATTAACGCGGATACCGGAATACCTAATCCCGGAGCGGCTGTCGAAGATGCCTCGAAGTCCGCAGGCGCTTCAAGCGAGGCAGATGTTAATCCGGCCGGCAGCGGAGATGTCAGAAAACGCGCAGAAGAGTTAAGGCGCAGGGTAGAGGTCTTATTAGAGGGTAAATGATAGAGGATAGTGGACAGATGACAGAGGTCAGAGGACAGAGGACGGATAGCAGACGACAGAAGTCAGAGGACAGAGGACGGAAGGGCCATTCTGTCATTCGTCATCTGTTCTCTGTTCTCTGTATTTTGTTCTCTGTTCTCTGTTCTCTGTCTTCTGTCTCTTTTGCCGTTGATTACCTTCAGGAAACTAACCCCGGCGAATTAGAGAGCAGCGCCAAATATAATTATTACATAGGCCAGTATTATTATACGCAAGGCCGGTTCAATGACGCAGAGACGTATTTTGAGCGTTCCCGCGACATGATCGAGAGAAAGAACGATATCCTTGCAGGCAAGGCTAAACTTATCCCAACTCAAGCCGTCGGCGGCGGAGCAGGATTAGAGTATACTTTAGGCGAAGGTGATGTGCTTTTTATCTCCGTATGGCAGAACGAGGATTTAAATCAGGAAGTAATCGTGCGGCCTGACGGAAGGATATCTTTCCCGCTGATCGGCGATTGCGTAGCTGTTGGCCGTACGATCGTAGGACTTGATGAAGATATAACTGCCCGCCTAAAAGAGTTTATCAAAATGCCGGAAGTCTCTATTTCTATCCGCAAGCTTGGCGGGAGCAAGGTGATCATTTTAGGCGAAGTCATGCGCCCGGGTGTTTACGCTGTCAGCGGCAATAGGACTATTCTTGAGGCCTTAGCTCTTGCCGGCGGTTTTACCCGCGATGCGGTAGGTAACAGCGTTGTTTTGGTCCGGGGCGGGTTGCAAAACCCTCAAGCCCGGAGGCTTAACTTGAAGAAAGTCCTGGTAGGCACTAATTTCGACGGCAATATCCCGTTAGAGTCTGATGATATAATTTATGTTCCGAGAACGTTCGTATCCGACGTCGGTTATGTGCTTACGCAGATAATAGACCCGGTCTCGCGCGGCACCTTTGCCGCTGACGTCATGCGTAAGTGGCAGCCACATTAAGGAGAAACTTTGGGCATATTAGACAAAATTTACAGAAAAAATAGTTTAGCCGGCATACAGCGCAAGCTGTCTGCTCTTCGCGAAGCACAAAGAATTTCTAAAATATTAGGGCAGAAATTCGGGGCAAAAAAGGTGTTGTTGTATGGCAGCCTCCTACGGGAGAAAGCTGTTTTTGATAATGCTTCCGACATCGATTTGGCAGTGGAGGGTTTAAGCGGGAAGTTTTTAAGGGCCTACGGGTATTGTTTGCGTATTAGCAGATATCCGATCGACTTGAAAGAGTATGATATCCTGCCCGAAAAGTTCCGCAGGGAAATCTTAAAAAACGGGAGAAGTTTGTATGAGCGCAAACACGCATAAAAAAGAAGTAAGTGCCCTGATCCAATCGGTTTTGAATGAGATGGAAACTTTGGTTGCGGAACTTAGGCAGTGCAAGGGAGATACTCATATTCTAAAACGGGCAAAAGGTTCCATTCTTCATGATTTTTATAATGCCTGTGAACGTATTTTTGAATTGATCGCTCGCGAGGTTAACGGCGGTATTCCTCAAACTCAACAATGGCATAAAAAATTGCTATACATGATGACTGTAAGCGTAGGCGGTGTCAGGCCTGCGGTCATATCAAAGGAATTGGCGGCAAAACTCGACGAGTATCTGTCTTTCAGGCATATTTTCCGCAATATATACGGGTTTGAACTGGAAGGCGAAAAATTAGAGCGGTTAGCAAGAGAAATGGGCGGTATTGTTTTAAAGTTTAAGAAGGAGATCAAGGTTTTCCTAAAACGGCTTTGAACAACGCAGAATGGAGTATGTGATGGCTGGAAATATTTATTCTAAAAATCCTGATGTTGTTTTTCGGCAGATCGCTGACGAGTTTATCCTTGTGCCTATAAGGCAAAAGGTCGTGGACTTAAAAAGCATTTATACGTTGAATGAGATCGCGGCGTTTATCTGGCAGCAGATCGACGGAAAAAATGACTTTCAAGCCATCCGCCAAAGGTTGCTTGATGCTTTTGAAGCCGATCCCGCACAAGCCACAGGCGATCTTGAAGAGATCTTTCTGCAGTGGGCGTCTTTAGGGTTGATTCAAAGTTCTTAGCCGTCAGGTATTTCCATTCCCATGTTTAAAGTCCTTTTGTGTGTTCCTCCGGATTATGACCACCATTTTCCGCCGTTGGGCACGCCGGCCCTATGTGCTTTTCTGAAAAAAAACGGTATCGCGGCTTCGCAGGTCGACCTAAACATCCTTTATCGTGAATTCTTAGTAGCTCGTATTGAGGGCGCCGGGGTCACCGTGTCCCAAAAACGAACCCTCTTGAAGCCCCTGCTAAAGAAATTCTTTTCTGAAAATCTAAAAAGTCGTTATTATTCGCCGTATTTTTTGAGAGAAGGCCGGGGTGTTTTTAGCGATTTGCCATATGATAATAATACGAATACGTCTTTTCATTTTACCGAAGAACTGTTGTCGTCGCCGCATCTTTTCCGCTATCTAAAGGATGAAAACGAGAACACATTCTACCAGTTTTTTCAGAATTCTGATTTTATCGAAGACCTTGGAAAGGAAAATATCGATCTTCTGGGGATCTCCATCACGTCGCCTTCCCAGGTGATACCAAGCCTGACATTGGGGCAACTTGTCAAAACATGTCTCCCGCAGGTCCATGTGAACATCGGCGGACAATGGGTGACGCTTTTTCGTCAAGCCTTGCAGAGCCACAAGGAGTTTTACAGATATTTTGACAGCATGGCGGTTTTTGAGGGCGAGACTCCATTATTTCACCTGGCGCAGGCTTTAGATGGGGGCCGTGACTTATCCAAAATACCAAATGTATTGACGCAGGAGACCGGCACAAGCGCTGTTCTGGATCCTAAAGGCGAGAATATGGATCTTTTGCCTTGTCCGGATTTTGACGGCCTGCCTTTAGCGCTTTATGACGAGAGTCATCATGGCCAAATGAGCCTAACCTTTGAAACATCTCGAGGGTGCTATTGGTCAAAGTGCGCTTATTGCGTAGACCTGCCGTTACCAAAGCCGTCTTATCGCGCCAAAGATGCTGCTTTGGTAGTGCGCGATATAGCCGAGCTTCAGAAAAAGCATGGAGTCCGTATGCTCTTGTTGGGTGACCCGGGTATGTCACCGCGCCAGATGTCAGAAGTTTCACGAAGCATATTAAACGAAAAGATCGACGTAGCCTGGTGGTGCATGGCTCGCCTGGACCCCGGGTTTACCCCGGAGATTTTTAAGATGGCCAAGGCGGCAGGGTTAGTGAAGGTCAATTTTGGTTTTGAGTCTGCCTCTGACCGTGTCTGTGACCTCTTAGACAAAGGCAACAGCCGCGCTCGTTCCGAGCGCATTATCCGCGATTGCTCGGCCAGCGGCATAGAGGTGGATCTGCAGACGATCGTGGGGTTGCCTACCGAGACCTTGGATGATGCGCTAGATACTGTGGATTTCCTGATCAAAAACAGGGACCATATCAGCGCCGTGACGTTCAATAATTATTACGTTACGCCGGCCAATCATGTCTATAACCAGCCACAAAAGTATGGCCTCATACTGAAAAATGATGAGTCAAGGCCTTTCCGTTTTTTTGTACCTTTTGATAATCCTAAAGGCCTGGGCCGTGACGAGGCTTATTTTGTCCAGCAGGTCTATTATTCACTTTTGAGAAAGCGCGAAAAGCCAGAAGTAACGGTTCCTTTGAAAATGGGTGCGCAACAGCGCCCACAGAAAAGCAACGAATGGCGGGTGCGCCTTAACCTCTGCGGTGAGTCTGCAATGCTAGCTGACTCATCTGGTGTTGATCTCGCCGCCTGTTAGAGGAAATGGCGGCATGATAAGATAGTTTTTAAGGTATTTCGTATGGCCCAGGCAGAAAAAGTAACTGTTATTACATCGACGCATGACAGGCTAAAGAGCCTAAAAGAAGCTGTCGCCTCTGTTTTGAGCCAGAGTTATCGGAACTGGGAGCATTTTATAGTTTCTGACGGGTACGATCCAAGGGTCAAAGAATACGTAAGATCCCTGAAGGACCCAAGGATAAAATATTTATTCACTCTACGGACTAAATATCCGGGTAATTTGCAGAGAAATCTTGCTTTGAAGTTTGCGTCGGGGGAATATGTATTTTGTCTCGATGATGATAATCTTATCGAACGCCAATTTATGGAAAAAATGACGGCCTGCTTTTCCGATGATAAGATTGGATATACTGTCTGCCACATTTTATACGATGGGGATGGGATATTGGCTCCTCAATTTCCATTGAAGTTGGGCGGCGTCGATATGTTGAATTATATGGTGAGGACCAGTTTGGCCCGCAGGTTCGGCGGCTGGGTCCCGGTGAACGACTACTGCGCTGATTTTTATCTGATAAAAAAAATAAGCCGTGTAAGCCAAGGCGGTTTTGTACCTGAAATACTGGGGTGGCACAGGACGTTAAAGGCAGAAGACGGCCCAAAGAATAAAAAAAACCGCCTTTCGTCTACAGCCATCAAGATCAACAGGTTTTGCTACAAGGTGTTATGTAAAATATGGCTGAAATTTTAAATATAGAAGACCATGACCAGGCGTATTATGCCTGGAAACAGCGGGGTTTAAAAGGCAGGACGCTGGTCCATATTGACGCGCATATGGATTTCGGCCGGATCCCGGATATGGACTTAGAAGAGATAGCGAAGGTCGAGGGCAGGCAAGAGATGGAGCATCTTTTGAGCCGTCAGCCCGCATGGAATCCGTATTCCAAGAAGAAAGAAAAGATGGTCCATATAGGCAATTACATATATCCTGCCATGAGAGATGGCATAGTGGATAAGTTTTACTGGGTCGTGCCTGACCCGAGCTGGCGCACACGGCGAGGACGAAACCGCATAAAAAGAAATATCAATTGGAATAAGGATACGATCGTTTCCAGCCTTGAGAGTTTGAAAACGATCGAAGAACCTGTGCTTTTGGATATTGACGTGGATTTTATGCTTACGCCATTTATCTGGAAGGACCAGGGCCAGGACCGCACACCTTGGATATTCCCGCAGGAGTTAGTCAAACAGTTGAATGATAAGAAGATCGTCTTTGATATCGCGACAATATCCTATTCCGTTAACGGCGGCTATACACCTTTGCGGTTTAAATATCTTGGCGATGAGCTAAAGAGCCTGCTTGAAGGAAGGCAGGATTACAGGCAAAGCGAAGCGTCGGTATGTTTTAATTCATGTCTAACGTATTTAAACAGCAGGCCGCCTGATCTTTCCAAAGCGCAAGAACTTTATCAAAAGGCTGTCATGGCGGATAAAACATACGGCTGCGCCTATAACAACTATGGTATAATATTTCAGGAATTCGGAAAGTTAAACGAGGCGAAAAGGGAATACAGCCGGTTTCTTCAACTAGATCAAGCCAATATTTACGCCTTGACCGGTTTAGGGTTCATCAGCCTTTGGCAAAAAAAATATCCCGACGCCCAAGCTTTTTTCCAAAGAGCGCTTAAGGTAAAGCCCGATCATGAGGCGGCCATCTTTGGTGAGGGCATATTAAAGTTTAAGGCCGGAGAGTTTCGAGAGGCCGAAGAAAGATTCCTGAAAGTTTATGTTGAGATCCCCCAGGCCTTGTGGTGGCTGGCCTGTATTGCCCAACGAGAGGGACGCTTGGGTGAGGTGATAAATTATTACAAAAAAGCTGCTTTGGCTGGGGAGGACGGCCCCTTATTGCACGGGAGGCTGGCGCTGTTTTATTTAAAAAAGAGGAATTTTCTGCGGTTTGCAGAAGAAATGCATAGGCTGGCCGATTTTCTATTGCCGAATTTTTTAAAGAGATGATCGATCTAAGGCGGGTTTTTAAAAAAAACGAAGATGTCCTGGAAAAACAGGTTGAAGGGGCATTTTATCTTGTTGACCCGTATCGCAGGGTTTTTATGGAACTCAACGAGGCAGGTAGTCAAATATGGCGGCTTTTGGACGGCTCTCGCAGCCTATCCGATATCATAACGGCTTTAAAAGAAAGTTTTGATGCGGAGCATTCTGACATCCAGCGGGATGTTTTGTCTTTTGCGCGCGCGCTTGAAGAAAGGGAATTGGTGATCTAGTGCTTTGTCCTGTCAGCCAGAGAAAATTTTCGGAATTTGGCTCGCACCTGGAAAAAACTTCCATGGAAAAGCGTATTCCTTACATGGGCGCTCTTGAACTCACCTATAGGTGTAATCTGAATTGCCAGCACTGTTTCTGCAACTTATCGCCCGGCAACGAAAAGGGAAAAGACGAATTAAGCCTGAAGGAGATAAAAAGGTTGATCGATGAGATGGTGGGTATCGGATGCCTGTGGCTTCTTCTGACCGGTGGTGAGCCGTTGCTAAGGAAAGATTTTTTAGATATTTATGATTATGCGATATCGCGGGGTGTCTTGCTCGAGATTTTTACGAATGCGGCTCTTATTACGGATGAGATCGCGAAAAAATTTGCGCAAGAACCGCCGTTAGGCATTGAGATATCCGTCTACGGCGCGTCGGCTCAAGTGTATGATAGCGTTAGCCGCGTCCATGGGTCTTTTGACAAGGCCATGAAAGGCATAGGCAGGCTTAAAAAGCACGGCGTGGGCTTTGGTTTAAAAACCGTCATACTGAAGACCAATGTTTACGATTTGCAGAATATGCAAATGTTGGCGGATTCGTTAGGGGCGGATTTTAAATTTGACTGCCTGGTGTGTCCCAGGAAGGATGGCGGTATGGGGCCGCTTGCTTGGCGGCTTTCAACACAGGAGGCTGCTGCATTTGAATTCTGCGATGAAAGTAATTTATCCAGCTTAGAAGAGTTGTTCGGTTTTTTCTGGAAGAGGGATTTTAATGACATGGTAATATGTTCAGCCGGAATAAATAGTTTTAACGTAGACCCTTATGGGAATTTGAGTCCTTGCACAATGTATAAAAGTTTTCAGTATTCTTTGTGTAATGCCCCGTTTGGAGAGGCTTGGGTAAATCTGGTGAAAGATTACGGCAATGGCCCGAATGATTTCCTTGCGACAAGATGCAAAGATTGCAGTATGGTTTCATTGTGCCCGAATTGCCCGGCATGGGCCGAGCTTGAGACAGGGCATGTGGATAAGCCGGTTGATTATTTATGTAAGTATGCTCTAATGTTAGAGAAGGAATTTTTTAGCAAACAGAAAGGGGCGCAATATGATAAAAAAACCTTATCAAAAGCCGGAAATTAAAGAGGTCAAGCTGGTAATGGAGGATACGCTTCTGACCGCGTGTCGCTCGGCGGCCAGAAGTACCACCAGTTCCAGAGTTAGCCGGGGGTGCTCCCGCTGCAGAGCGACATATCGTACATCGTAGATATATCCTGTATGAATAAATATAGTTTTACGCTGTTCCTTGATATTGCAGGTTTTATTATCAGGGTTGACAGCGAGGTGGATTTTAAACACTTCAGGGATCTTCGTAAGCTTTCTGGTTTTGTAAGCGAAAAAAATGCTGCTTGTGATTGCCGGTTATATTTAAAGGCCGGCCTGCCGCGCCTGCGCACAAGAAAAAACAATGTATTTAATCCTGCCGGCAATTGGAAGATCTCTTCCACAGATAAAGGTTTTATCGTCGAAGTCGGCACGCCTTACCGTAATGGTGAGTACGATGAAGTCATAGTTTTTAACTCCGACTTTACGCAAGGCCAGGTTTACAAAAAGAATATAATAGAACTATCCAGATATTTTTTAGACCAGTTCCTTTTGATAAACCTGTTGGGCCGCCACAGCGGATTTTTGCTTCATGCCTGCGGCCTGTCCTGGAACGGAAATGGCCTGGTTTTTTGCGGGCAATCAGGCGCCGGTAAATCAACGCTTTTAAGACTCTTTAGCTCTGTTGTAGGACAAAAGGACCTGCTTAATGATGACCGCATTGCTGTGCGCAGATACGGCAAGTCATGGCGCATATTCGGAACGCCGTGGCATGGTGAATTTCCGGTTGTTTCTTCTTCCTCTGCGCCTTTTCGAGCCCTTTATTTTATAAAGCACTCCAAAAAAAATTATCTGAAAGCTTTATCAACAGAGGAAATATGCAGGGCCTTGTTCCAGCATAGCCTGCTTCCTTATTGGGATGAAGACTCCATAAAGATGGTACTTGATAATTTTAAGCGCCTGGCAATCGAGATACCCGCCTATGAGCTCGGAGTAGTGCCTGATAAGCGCATTATCGGATTTATCACTTCAAGATTATAATGGTTATATTTTGTTCATCGGAAGATCTTAAGAAGCTTATTTTTGATATCCGCGGCAGGGCTCAAACTTTGCGCCTGCAGGCTAAGGGAGGCAGCATGTTCCCGAGTATCAAGAGCGGAGATCATGTTGAAGCATCTTTGCTAAATGAAAACGATGCCTTGGGAAAAGGTGATATTATTTTATTCGAGAAGGACGGATATCTTTACGCCCATCGGGTTATTAAAATAAAAAGAGGGTTTATTGTGGCAAAAGGGGATCTTTCTTTTGGAACAGACGGATGTATCCGAAGAGAAAATGTTATTGCTAAAGTTGTTGCTGTTGAGAGGCATGGCCGCCGCATCGACCTTTATTCGCCGTTTAATCGCTTTATCGCTCATACTTTTGCGATGAATTATGTAATTTTTCAGTACGCTTTTTTTGTTGCAGGCAAATTCGTTGGCGTGGTTTTTAAATTGTTGGCATGCTTTCAAAAATTTATGGCATTTAGATGGTTATTAAAAAAAATATTAAGGCCTGATATTGTTATTGTAAGAGCGCAAGAAGCGGACAGGGAGGCTTTGAGGGATCTGTATTGCACGACTCTTTCGGATATGGGCCAGGGAATGGTTGCAACAGAAAAAGAGGGTATCTGGTTGGTGGCAAAGTGGGGTGAGAAGCTAGTCGGCAGTATTGTTATTTCAAGGCATGGCAATGGCAATAAATTCTGGTTAACGCACGGGCTTATTATTAAGCCGCTTGTGCGGGGCCTGGGCATTGCGCAAAAGCTATTATTGCGCGCTATTTCAGAAGCCAGAAATGAGGGAGCTGAAAGGATCGGTTTATTCGTCAATAAAGCAAACAGCGCAGCGGCCGATCTATACCAAAAGAACGGCTTTGTGATCTCGCGGGATCATCCGCGTGATTTTAACGTTGAAGAGGCTGATCGTTATTTAGTCTATGAGACACCAAAATAATAAGATCCCGGCCGCAGAAGTTTTGTCTTTCTTGGCCCTTTTTATAAAGAATAGGACGGTTCATGAGGAGGAGTTGAGGCGGCGCCATATTTCTTGCGGCCTCAATTGGGATGCCCTTTTTGAAAGATCGCGGACAGAAGGCGTTCTTTATCCGTTTTATCAAAACGTGCCGGAGGATATCCGGCGCAACCACAGAAAATTATACCTGTCTTATCTTGCCCAGGGGGTCCATGATCTTGATACTATTCATAAAATCCTGGCAAAGCTGGATGAAACCGGGGTCGGGGCTCTTATCTTAAAAGGGTTGTCTGTTGACGCCGTCATTTATGACGACGGTTTTTACAGGCCTCGGGCTGATGTGGATCTCGTCGTCAAAGAAAAAGATTGGCCTCTCTTTGAAAAAGCGGTCCGAACTTTGGGCTACTTGCCAATTGCCGAAGAAAAGAAACATCCAATTTTAGAATCGCTTTACAGCCGTGTTTATGTAAGCCAAGATGATCCAACCCTGCCGATCCATCTTCATCGGCGCATGGTCAACAATTTATATCTGTTGGTCGGAGGCTTTATAGAGATATCTCCTGAAACTACCTGGAAAGAAACTCTACCCTTCGGGCAATACCGTTCCATTGTTTGTTTTTCGCCGGAGATGCAGCTTGTATATCTCTGTGAGCATGCGCTTAAGCACGACTACGACGAACTCGCGCTGCTTTATGAAATATATAGATTGCTTGATGTTTATCGATCAATAAATTGGGATAAAGTTATAGAGTTGGCTAGAATATTGGGTTTTACCCGTTTTGTTTATTATAGCCTTCTTTTTGCTTCAAAGATCTTTTCAGCCAAGGTCCCTAATAAAGTACTGGATAGTTTTAGGCCCAAAAAACTCGCCTTAAGCGAGCGGATGTTTGCCAGTAGTGTCTTGCGCTACGAGAGAAAGAGCCATGCTGCTTATTGTGTTTATGTTGCCGAGCAAAAAGGTTTATTGAACAAGATAAGTTTTATCTTCAGGACAATATTTCCGCCGCAATTTACATTTGTGGAGACAATAAGACGCAGGTTCAGCAGAGGATAAATAACCTATGAAACAATTCACTATCTCCATCGTTAACTGGAACGTCTGCGGGTACTTGGAAAAGTGCCTGGAGTCTATCTACAAATATTCGCAGGGAATAGACCTCGAGGTGATCGTTGTGGACAATGCCTCTGTTGATGAAATAAAGAGAACGTCGGTTACGGCTCTGCGCATAACCAGGCAATAGAGATCGCGCAAGGCAAATTCATCGTCTTCCTTAATCCCGACACAGAGATGCTGCCGGAGACCTTGCCGAAAGCTTTTGGTTTTATGGAGGCGCATTCTTCTACCGCTGCTCTTTTGTGCAGGGAGGTAGGAGATGAAGTTTTTGAGTCGAAGACAATAATGTTTATGACCAGGTTAAGGCGGTTTTTGTGGTTTATGTGCCGCAATATCCAGAAGGCGCTGCCTAATCCTTGGACAAGGAATTTTCTTGTTAATTGCGTTGCTCGGGCCCATCAAGATGCAATGTCTCTGTATATCTTTGGTGGTAAAAAACTGATAAACGAAGACGGATATATATTCAGCAAACAGAAATATCTTGAGGGTGGTTTTTTATTAGTTCGCAGGCTGGCTCTTGTAGAGGCCGGGGGTTTCAACTCGAAATATTTCTTGGGTGATGAAGGGTTTGAACTGACGCACCGCTTAAGAAAAAAAGGATGGGAGCTTTGTTATCTCGTCAATGTGCGCGTCATTCATTACGGAGCAAAAAGTTCAGAAGGCTTAACTGACGAAGACCTTCACAGGATGGAAGCCTCATGGAGAAATAAACAATTTAAGAAACAATTCACTATCTCCATCGTTAACTGGAACGTCTCTGGGTACTTGGAAAAGTGCCTGGAGTCTATCTACAAATATTCGCAGGGAATAGACCTCGAGGTGATCGTTGTGGACAATGCCTCAAGTGATTCAAGCGTTAATAAAGAGAACGTCGGTTACGGCTCTGCGCATAACCAGGCAATAGAGATCGCGCAAGGCAAATTCATCGTCTTCCTTAATCCCGACACAGAGATGCTGCCGGAGACCTTGCCGAAAGCTTTTGGTTTTATGGAGGCGCATACGGATGCAGGCGCTTTGATGTGTAGGGAGGTCTCGGATTTAAGCGAACGCAATGAGGCGCTGGAAGTCGGGTTTACTTTAAGGGGCAGGAGGCGATTTTTGTGGCGCCTATCGCATATCATAGAGAGGATACTGCCAAATCCTTTGACTGGCAATTATATTGTAGAAACTATAATTGAGCGCCGGGCAAATTTCAAACACGGATATTTTTTTATTCAGACAGTGTATCTTGAGGGCGGATTTTTGATGGTTAAGCGCCAGGCGATAGAGGAGGCAGGTTCATTTAATCCTAAATTTTTCTTATGCGAAGAAGGCGTAGACTTAACGCAGAGGATCCGTAAACTTGGATGGAAGCTTTTTCTACTGCTCAATATTTATTATATCCATTATGGCAGCAAAAGTTCTGAATTGATGGGTGAGCATGAGATAAATCGTTTGCAAGAAGAGTGGAAAGAAAGAGTTTAATACTGGCTAAGCGTGCCGCTAAGGCGGGCTTTTTTTAAGGCGTATTCAAAGGCTTTGACGCTTAATGGTAAGAGCAAGACGGAAAAAAACAGAAGGAATAAAATTTCGGTTTTTAACTGCATAATTCCGTATCCTTTATAAACAGCAAACTGTAATCCCCTGATAGCATAAACTATGGGGAATAACTTCGCTATTCCCTGGAGCCAGGCAGGCAAGACAGTTATAGGGAAGTAAACTCCGCCTAATAATCCTTCCAATGTACCGATTATCCAGCTCAAAGGATTACCCCGTTTAAATACCAATATAAAGCTTGCCGAGATGATACCTAAACTGCTGAAAGATATGATGGTCAATAGTAGTATTACAAGCGTGCTTGCAATATTGGCATGGCTGAAGTCTATTCCGAAGAAGAAGTGGCCCAAGACGAGGTATATTGCCGCATTCAAGCTTGCAATCAAGAGATTGCCTAAAACGAATGACAATAGCAGGGCCGTTGTTGAAATAGGCGCGCTCAATATGGATTCCAATGTTCCCTGTATCTGTTCAGCGTAGAGCCTCTCGGAGAATGAACCCAGGCTTGCGCCTATATAGCTGAAGAATGCCATGCCCAATAGAACGTAGGCAAAGTAGTTGACGCCGAATTCTTCCAGGTTCGTGGTAATGGTGTATCCAAACAGCTTATCAATGAAGAAATAACTTAAAATGCTTGCCAGGACGCCGAATATGTTAAAAAGGAAATTCAGGCCGTAGCTTGATTCCAGAAGAAAATCTTTTCTTATAAACGCGAATATTTTTTTAAGCATATCTCTATTTTTTAGTCAAGGCCTCAAAAATATCGGCTAAAGATGCGCCCGGAGCGTCGCATTGTTTTTTTAAATCTGCGTATGTGCCTTTGCCAAGCAGGCGGCCGCGGCTTAAAATGAAGAAATAATCCCCGAATTCTTCGGCTTCTTTCATCTGGTGCGTAGTAAAGATGATGGTCGTCTTTTTGGTCTCAACGATATTTTTAAGGTAGAGTTTGACCGTGCGCGATGTATTGTAGTCAAGGCTGCGTGTAGGTTCATCGAGGAGCAGGAGCTTTGGCAAAGGCATTAGGGCGCGTATCAAGGATATCTTTTGCTGCATCCCTGCCGAATATGAGTCGAAGCGTTTTTTGGCATAGGGCACTTCAAAGATTTCAAAAAGTTCCTCCATCCGTGCCTTGCTTTCCTGATGCGATAAACCGGCAAGGGTGCCGAAGAAATACAGGTTTTGTTCACCGTTTAGGCGGGGGTAGAATCCTCTTTCAGGAGATACGGCAAGGCCGATAAGCGATTTTATCTTTTCATCATCCTGGCCGGCTTTGTATTTGCCATCAAGAATAACGCTGCCTTTGTCCGGCAGGATCAAGGTCGCTATGATCTTTAAAAGGGTAGTTTTTCCTGCGCCATTGGGCCCCAGGATCGTAGAAATTTTGCCGATCTTTACTGAAAATGATACGTCATCCAAGGCAGAGACACCATTTCGCCTTTTAAGATCAGCGCAAAGGAGCTGCCGGGTGGAGATGGGCGGGAAAAAGATCTTGGATACATTCCGGACTTCAAGAATTTTATCCATAAGTATAGCGATATTATCATAGATGCCCGCCTTTTTCAATTAAATAAGCTTCTATCCGCATACGGACAATCCTAACCCATTGCCATTTAAGCGGTAAGTTCATAATTTTAAACATATTTTTGTTGAAGTTGAGTCAATTTTGTGTTTAAATAAATCAACGTGAGCTCATCAAAAATCAGAATACACTGGGATGTTTTAGATAAGAAGAGGCAGGCTATCCTGCCTCTTTTAGGATTTCTAAAAAAGATGGATTTTTATCTTGCTGGAGGCACAGCGCTGGCCCTGCAAATCAGGCATCGCAGGTCTTTTGATTTTGATTTTCATGCTCAAGGTGAATTTTCCGGGCAGGATTTATTGAAAGATCTTCAGAAAACAGGCAAAAGGGTGGTCTTGATCCAGAATGAGGCAGGTACCTTGATAGTTACGCTCGACGGAATAGAGATAAGTTTTTTTAGTTACTCCTATAAGCTCCTTCGAAGCCTTGTGCATACTCGGTATTTCAATATCGCTTCATTAGAAGACATAGCCGCCATGAAGTTAGTGGCGATCATTCAACGCGGGCTTCGGCGCGATTTCATTGATCTTTATTTCTTGGTTAAGCGCTTGGGGCTTCCAAGGGTTTTTCGGCTGACGGAGAAGAAATATCCGCCGTTTAATAAATACGTCGGACTGCAGGCCATAACTTATTTCGCCGACGCGGAAAAATTTTCTTTGCAAAGAAAGATGGCTGGTTTAGCGGATTTTGACTGGCAAGAGGTGAAGGCTTATCTTGTGGGCCAGGCAAGAGAATTCAAAAAAGTTTTAGAGGCATAGCGGAATTATCCATGCGCAAAAAATGTAGATTACCAGAATTCCTTCAGACGGTTTTGTGGAGCTATGATCTTAACAGGTTGAATTTAGAAGAGGATAAGGATCTGGTCATCACGCAGGCGCTTAATTACGGGGATTGGCGGGTTATACGATGGCTTTATACCATTTATAAGGAAGCGGATATTAAGGATGTGGTTTCCCATCCAGCGAAGGGTATGTGGTTTGATAAGGTGTTGAATTTTTGGCAAAAGATGCTGGATATACGGATACCCGCCAAGATAAGGAAAAAGGCCATTTTTACCATGGAGCCCGAATTTATCCATAAAGCAGTAAGATCGTAAGGACGAATCTATGCAACAATACGAACTGAATATTAGGGATTACATTCGTATTTTCCAAAAGAGAAAATTTACCGTCATTGTCACCTTCGTCGTGGTCTTGGCCGCGACCTTCTTTAATATCTCCCGTCAGCCGTACGTCTACGAAGCATCTTCCACCGTAAAGATCGAAGAGCGCAAAAGTATCGCGGGCCTTTTAACCGAGTGGATCGTCTATAATCCCCAGGATGTCATGGAATCGGAAACTATGCTGATAAAGGGCTTTCCGGTGATGGAGCAGGTGGCCAAACGGTTGGGGCTTGTTACCGATAAGACGCCGCTTGTTGAAGCTCGCGGGATCATCGAAGGCATCCAACATAGCATCTCAACAAGCAAGATCGAGAATACGAATATTATTGAAATTAAGTCCAGGGGCGGAGATCCCAAAGAAGTTATGGACTTGGCCAATGTGGTATCTCAAGTCTATGTTGAGCAGAACCTGGCTGAAAAAACGCAGCAGGCACGGGCCGCACGGCAATTTATCGAAGACCAGTTGTCAGCGCTTGAGGAGAGGTTGAAAAAGGCGGAGCTTCAGTTGCGCGGCTATGGGGATAGGGCGGCTGACCTGCGCCTGGCTGAACCCACACAGGACAAGATCGTTGAGCTGCAATTTGAAAAGACAGCGCTAATGCAGAAGTATACAGAGAAGCATCCTAGGATCATTCAGATCACGCAGCAGATCAAGGACCTGGGGAGCCAGACAAAGAATTTTTCAGGGGATGAGATCGAATACGGCCGCCTGATCAGGGAGGTGGACGTCAATAAAAAGCTTTACGGGATGCTCAAAGAAAAACTTGAGGAGGCGCGCATCACCGAGGCCCAAAAAGTCAGCGATGCCTCTATAGTAGACCCGGCTGTTTTTCCGACGGAGCCGGTCGAGCCCAATAAGCGCATGGGCATGCTTATGGGCGCCCTCTTGGGGCTGATCATGGGGATCGCCCTGGCCTTCCTTTTTGAAACCGTTGATCCCTCGATCGGCACGATCGAGGACGTTGAAAATGTGATCAAGCTCCATGTTTTGGGCGTTGTCCCGTCTGTCCATGGCGAGATAGAGCCGGAAAAAAGGCCGGACTGGTTTTCGTTTTTTGTAAGGCCCTCGCCGTTGCAGGCCAAGGAAAAACAAAAGGAAATAGACCGTTATGTGCGCCTGTTTGTCCACTATAAGCCGACATCCCTTGTTGCCGAGGCATTTCGCACCATCCAGGCGAACTTGAAGATTTCCGCAGAAGGGCCCAAGGTTTTCCTGGTTACGAGTTCAGGCCCGGGCGAGGGCAAGACAACGGCCCTGATCAACCTGGGGCTGACATGCGCGCAGAGCGGTTTTAAGACGCTCCTGGTATCGTCGGATCTAAGAAGGCCCACCATTGCCCGTGCATTCGGCTTGAAAAGGGAATTCGGTTTGCGCGAATACCTGGAAGGTACGCTGGACTTAGATGGTATTGTCAAGAATGTGTCCGATATGGTGTTAGGGGAGATGGGGTACGAAGAGATATTAAAATTCCCCGGAATAGAAAATATCTCTATCATTCCCAGCGGGGACATCCCTGATAATCCTGCCGCGCTCCTTGATTCGGGCCATTTAAAAAAACTTGTTGCAGACGCCAAGAAAAATTATGACCTGGTCCTGTTCGATTCTCCGCCGATATTGCCGATCGCGGATGCCACGATCTTGGCGCCTTTGATGGACTCTGTCATCATTGTCTATGAGATCGGAAAGACCGCTAGGCAAGCGCTGATGCGCGCCAAGCTCCAGCTTGAATCCACAGGGGCAAAGCTCTCCGGCGTGATCCTTAACAATATCAAGCCCAGGACTGAATCCATAATGTTCAGCTATCCTTATTATTATAAGTATAAATACCGGGAAGAAGCTAAGAAGAATGTCAAAGAAAAGCCCCGGGTGGACTAGGGAAC
The DNA here is from genome assembly GCA_016235185.1 of Candidatus Omnitrophota bacterium. GTDB lineage: Bacteria > Omnitrophota > Gorgyraeia > Velamenicoccales > Velamenicoccaceae > UBA9636. Next base: position 25,627 of record JACRLT010000021.1, on the reverse strand, counting down.
CGGCCCATGTTCAGAGCCAACCTTGAGACCTGACCACATCACATATTCGCCTATCCGCACGATCTTCTCCCAAAAGGGACAAGCCACCTCTGTTTTTATTATTTTATTCCTTGTCCTCCTTGTTTTTATCGCTATCAATGTCACAAACGTCCAAGCGAGCCACTTTGTTTTGTTTTTGTTGGGCTTGATCGTATTTGTCCTTGCCTTTTTGAAAACGCCGGTAGCTATCGGGGTCTTGATCTTCTCCATGTTATTATCGCCGGAGCTGACACTGGCCCAGGCCGCAGACAGGACAGTTGTCTTGAGGTTCGACGATATCTTTCTATTCATGATCTTCATCGGGTGGCTGGCAAAACTCGCTGTTTTTAAGGAGCTGAACCTGCTTAAAAAAACAGTTCTCAACATCCCTATCCGTAACTATATTTTTGTCTGTGTGTTGGCCACTGCCATGGGGCTTCTCACCAGGCAGCAGAGCCTGGCGCGGTCGTTTTTTTATCTTTTGAAATATTTTGAATATTTCATGCTGTATTTTTTGGTTGTCAACAACATCGAGAATGTAAAAGAAGTGAAGATCTTTGTTTTTTTGATGATCTTCACATGCCTGGTCGTCAGTATCTATGCTTTGTATTCCCATTTTGGCATGGGCCTTCGCGCCACAGCCCCATTTGAAGGAAAGGAGGGCGAGCCCAATACGCTGGCAGGCTATTTGGTCATACTAATGGCATTGTGCATGGGTCTTTTATTTCATCTGAAAAATATGCGGATCCGCATGGGCCTGCTTTTGGTCTTGTTGGCAGCTTTTATGGCCCTGCTTTTCAGTTTATCGCGCGGAGGATGGTTGAGTTTTATTTTTATGTACCTGGCTATGATCGTTCTTGTGCCGCGCTACAGAGCTTTCTTGATCTTAGGAATGGCGTGTATGATCGCGTTTGCGCCTATCATTTTTCCTGGCGAGGTCAAGACTCGTTTTGCAGCCACATTTGAGCGCAGCGCAAAAAGCCGGACGTTCAAGGTAGCCGGCAAGAATATGGCTATCGACGAGTCAGGGTCTTACCGCCTCAACTCATTGGCTTTCGGATACAGGGAGTTGCTTGAAAGCCCTTTGGTGGGCCATGGCGTTCCGACGTTGGCTCTGGTCGATACGCAGTTTACGCGTGTCATGATAGAGACAGGGGCTTTAGGGCTCTGGGCCTTTGGGTTTTTATTGCTGCGCATTTTTAGCGCCGGCCGCTATTGTTTGTGGAAAGCCCGTCAAGCCCAGGACGGTTTTATGCAAGGCCTTGCCGTAGGCTTTCAGGCAGGGTTTGTGGGGCTTATAGTCCATTGTTTTTCCGCAGCCAGCTTTATTATTGTGCGTATCATGGAGCCGTTCTGGTTTTTGGCGGCATTGGTTGTTTCAATGTCTTTTCTTGTCCCGTTGCCCAAACAAGAACAAGGAGCTTTTATTGCCGAAGGGACTTAAGGTGCTCAAGAAGGCGGGCATTTGGATTTCAGCTCTAGTTTTGAATCTTTTTCTTAGCGTTTTTAGGCTTTTTTTGTCGATCTTAAAGCCTATTAAACCTCGGGTCTATTTTTGTTACAATCAGTCTATCCATCAGATCTACCATTCTTTGTTTGTGGCTATCGAATTGTCAAACTGCGCGAAAGAGTTTGACGTCGTGATTTTAAGCACATCCGCGCAAGCCTCGGACATCATTGAGGATGAATTAGCCAGCATACCGAACCGCGTCATTTTTAAGAAGATCCGCCACCCTGGTTACGGCCGCGTTGATTATAGCGTGAATTGGTTTGTGCTACATTGTTACTTTAGGATGCGCGATCCTTTGGCGGTTGTTGTGCCTGATTATTATGACAATGTTTTTCGCAGCCTCTGGTTAAAAACTTTTTGGGTCTATGTTTCGCACGGGGTTGCCAATCGTTTTTTTTCCTTTGATAAACATGTGCGTGACTATGACCTGGCGATCTTGCCCGGTGAAAGGGACGCAAAGGCATTCCAGGAGCACCTGGGGCCTATGAAAAATGCCGAGACCCTTGGGTATTCTAAATTGGATTATTTTCATTATCATCGAGTTAAGCCGCGCATATTATTCAAAGATAACAAGCCGGTCATCTTGTACAATCCCCATTTCGAAAGATCTTTGAGTTCTTTTTTCGACCAGGGCGCCATGCTCATAAAAGCCATTTACGATACCGGCCGCTACAACGTTATCTTTATGCCTCATCCGGATCTGGCCAGAAAATATCCGCGCCTGGTAGAGGAGGTACGTTCTTTTCCAGGAGTGGCGCTGATAAACAGGCCTAAGGTCAATCTGGAATACATGGCAACTAGTGACCTATATATCACGGATATAAGCAGTTCGGTCTATGAATGGTTTTATTTCAATAGGCCGGTTTTATTTTTTAATACAAAGAAAGTGGCTTGGAAAACGAACCCCTATTACGCAAGTTGGGCCTCCGGCGATGTGGCAGAGGATGTGCCCGGCGCCCTTAAAGCTATTGAACATGCGTTGGCGAACCCGGAGGAACATGGCGCCATAAGGCGCCAATTATTTGCGCAGACGTTTTTCCATCCGGAGCGGATCGTCTCCAGGGATATCGCTTGCGCGATCACCAAGAGGCTGCACGGATGAAACGTTTTTTAAAAAAAATTGTCATATATTTCGGTTTCTATAGCGGCCTTTTCGAGGTCTTTAGAAGGATCATGGTCAGAAAAGGCTATGTGCCGATTCTTTTGTATCACCATGTTTTAGAAGATGGTAAGAAACCGGCCGGCTGGGTGCCATCCTGTTTTGAGCTCATGGGTATAGGCATAAGGAAAAATTTACTCGAAAAGCAGTTATTATATTTAAAAGAACGCTACCGCCTCATCGGCCTTAAAGATTATATTTTTAAAAAGAGACAAGGTGCTGACCTTAGCGGCGCGGCTGTTGTTACATTTGATGACGGCTTTAAGGACGAAGGAGTTGCGCTATTAAAAAAATACGGGATACCGGCTACGATCTTTTTGTTCGGCAGATCATTCCAGGAGATCTTTTACAGGCACAGGATCTTCTTCTTGCTTGACGAGGCGACGATCTTAAAGACTATTTTCAAGACGTCTTCCGGGGAAGATATCCTTGTGGATATTTCGACGGATGAAGCTAAGAGAGAAACGATTTCAAGGCTTTCGCTTTTTTTCGGGCATGTCGATGAGCCTGCAAGAGAGAAAAATTTTTTGAACTTACAGATCGCCCTGGGAGTCTTGAGAGACTACCTTCCGCAAGACGTCTACCTGACGCAGGAGGATGCCAGGAACCTGATAAAAGATGGGATCTCTTTTGGCGCTCATTCGCAAACGCACAGGAACCTGACCTTGCTGACCGATGAGGAATTGTCAAATGAAATAGTGCTTTCAAGGGCTCAACTTGAGGCATTGACCCAAGAAAAAGATGTGCCTTTTGCGATCCCCCTCGGGCCTTATGACGAACGGGTCATCAAAGCCATTAAGAAAAACGGCATGTTATGCAATGTAACCAGCGATGGAGGCTTTGATTCTCGACAAGAGGATATCTATCGGATAAAGAGGGTCTTTGTTAACACGCGCTCTTTCCAAGAGTTTATTTACAAGATCTCGGGCTTTGAATTATTGGTGACGAAGATATTTGAAAAATTAAAGAGGTTATTTTAAAAATGGAAAACCCGTCGGATTTTAAAAGAAAAATGGCGCACGGTTTAAAATGGGTTTCATTTGGACAGGTTTTTAGTTATATCATCCAATTCGGCGTATCCGTTTTTATCGCAAGGCGGCTTGAGCCTGAAAATTTTGGGGCTTGGGGAGCTGCTCTAATATTTTCAAACTTTTTTGTTATTTTTAATGAATTGGGCATGATGTCTGCGGTAATTCAAAAAAAAGACTTGCGGCGCGAGCATAAGGTGGTTGCTCTATGGGTGTGCGTGGCAATGGGTTTTTCTTTCCTGGTTTTGGCTTGTTTCGGAGCTCCATATGTAGCCTCTTTTTTCAAAAACCCCGCAGTTGGGTCGTTGGTTTTGATCTTCGCCTTTAAATTCTTTGTGGATTCTTTCGGTATGGTCAAAGAAGCAATGCTGCGCAAAGAGCTGCTTTTTAAAAAATTGACTTCTATCGATATCCGCTCAAATCTTGTTTATGGCCTGGTGTCAGTCGGCATGGTCCTAAAAGGAGCCGGCATCATCTCGGTTGGCTGGGGTTATCTTGCGGCCGGAGTTTTAAGAGTTATCCTTTTATGGCGCACATCTTCTTTCGGGCCATATGCAGAGTTTGACAGGGCCAGCTTTAAAGAGCTTTTTAATTTCGGAAAAAATATCGTTGGATTTAAGATCGTTAATTATCTGACAGGCAATATCGATTATTTTCTGATCGGCAGGTTTTTAGGAACGGCGTCGTTGGGGTATTACGGGTTAGCGTCAAGCTTGGCGAATTTCCCGCGGCAAAAGTTATCTTTGATCATCACCAATGTCTTTTTCCCGGCTTTTTCAAAGATGCAGGATGACCTGACAAGGGTCAAAGAGGTGTATTTAAAGATCATCCGCTATGCGGCGATCGTTAATTTTCCTTTGCTTTTGGGGCTCTTGATGTTGGCTCCGCAATTCGTCAGTTTTGTTTATTCATCGAAGTGGGATGCTATGGTACTGCCGTTGAGGATCCTCTGTATTTACGGCTTGAGTTTTTCTATGACTACCTTTATCGGAGTTGTCTATGATGCCACAGGTCATCCGGATTATTCTTTTAAATTCTGCCTCGTTAATTTTGCCGGTACTGTTTTGGCTCTTTTGATCGGTCTGCGTTATGGATTGACCGGTATCGCTACCGGCTTATCCGTCTTTTCGGTATTTCTTAATCTATTTGGGCAGTGGGGGGTGCGGCGGATAACAAAAATGACCTTGAGGTCATATTTTATGTCTTTGGCACCGGCGTGCCTGGCTTCTGTTGTTATGGTGGGGATATTAAGTGTTTTTATAAAATGGCAGAGGACTGTATTGTTTTTGTCCAACGGTTTGTTTTTGCTCATCTCTGTCTTGGCAGCCGTTCTTGTATACGGCCTGGCTCTTTTTTTATTGAACCGTAGGACTTTTTTGGAATTCTTTAGAATAATCCGGCACCTATTGGGTGCCAATAGGTAGCGCGATGCTTAATATTATGCGTGTCATTTACCGTAAAGTGGCGTCGGCTGTTAAGTCGCTTGAAGAACGTCGGCATCATAAGATAGGCGATATCGTGCGTTGGCTGACCAATCCCAATACGCGCCTATATTGGGATAGGGTTTTTATCCGTAAAGCCTATCCCCACGGGGAGTGCCGTTATGAGAATATTGAGGATTTTCTTCCTGCAGATGGAGATTTTTCGCTCTTAGATATCGGCTGTGCGCTTGGAGACGGGTGCCAATTGCTCAAGAGGCGTTTTCCGCATGCGGAGATTTCAGGAGCGGATTTTAGCCCTGTCTGCATTAAGGAGGCAGGGAAGAAGCCAATGGGCATCAGGTATTTTCTATTGGATATTATCCATGATGTACCGCCCCGATCGTTTGACTTTATTATCTTGAGCCACATTTTAGAGCACATGAACGATCCGTATGCGATCATTGAAAAATGTCTGCCTTATGCCAAAAAAGCGATCCTGATCAGCACGCCGTATACCAAAGATTTCAAGAATGCGCGGCTTTATGCCATTGGGGAGCACCGTTATCTTTTTAATGAGCACTCTTTTGACAGATACAACGCCGAGGTTTTGAGGATCACTCCTTTGATAGAAGCTACGGGTTATCAGAATATCATTTACAGGATAGATCCTCAAGATATTCAAGCAAAATGCCGATAGAGATTGACAAGAGGAAGGGAATATTCAGGATCAAGGAGATCTGGTTTGCGGATGATCTATACGATAGAAAAGATTGCGATCTATTGATATTTAGGGCTACGAGGCGCAAGATCGAAAGACCGGGGTTTTTGAGAAACGATCTGGCAACCCTGACAATTGATCTTACCCAGCCCCTTGAGACAATCTGGAAAAAGATGGACGAGAAATCCTGCCGTTATTCCATTAAGCGAGCCGAGCGCGAAGGGATATTGGTCCGGCAGGCGGTTTTTAAGGATTACAAAAAATTTTATGATCTGGTAAAACATTTTAATAGACAGAAAAAGCTGCCGTCTCCCGGCCCGCGCGATATCGGCCTGTGGCAGAAGCACGGTACGCTGTTTATCGCGCAAAGCCAGGGTAATATGCTGGCTGGGAATCTTTATTTTGCGGATGATAATAGCATCCGCTGGATCGTGGGCGCCTCCAAGAGGTTTGAGGCAGGGATCAATGTTTCCAGTATAGGCTGGGCAAATTCTTTGCTTATCTGGGAAGCCATAAAATACGCTAAACAAAAAGGGATAAAAGAATTTGATCTTGGCGGCTGTTACGTTGGGCAGGATAAAAATAACCCGCGTTACAGCATAACACTTTTTAAAGAAAAATTTGCAGGGGTTTTAAGGGCAGATTATACATATCATCGTTATTACGGTTTATACAATTTTTTAAGAAAAGCCTATCACCGGATAAGGGCGCTTCATGGATGAACAGAGCCGAGAAAAAGATCTAAGAGATTTGCGTGCCCGCGATTATGACCATTGGTATGAAAGTGTCACTGGCAAAAATCACGGATGGGTGGAAAGAGAGACTGTAAAGTCCTTCTTAAATCTGCGTAAAGACGATGTTGTCTTGGATGCCGGCTGCGGGACCGGGCGTTTTAGCGTTGAGATCCTGGCACCTGAAGTAAAAAAAGTTTATTGTTTGGATTTCTCGCCTACATCTATAGAAGTGTTGCAGGAGAAGGCAAGGCGCCTGGCATTAGGAAATGTTGAAGCGCAGGTCGCAGATATAAAACAGCCTTTACCTCTTGCGCCGGCGTCCGTGGATAAGACTGTCAGCATCCAGGTGATCCAGCACCTATCGCAAGAGGCAAGGCTCAAGGCCCTGGCCAATATTTACGAGGTGCTAAAACCAGGAGGCCTTGCAGTGGTTTGTGTCTATAACGGTTCTTCAATTTGGCAGACATGGGAAAAGTGGCGTACAGGCAAAAAGCCGCTTAAAGAAGGTTATTTCGGGGATAAGGGCATTTATTACCGCAGATTTAGTGTTGAAGAGATAAGGGATATTTTTAGGGCCGCGGGTTTTAGAGACGTAACAGTACGCGGTTGTATAAATCTTCCTTTTTATAGGCGCCTGGACATAAGGCTCTTTGCCATGTTGGATATATTTATTTCAAAATTTTCTTTTTCAAATAGGCTGGGGATCTTTTTGGCCTGTAGAGGCCGCAAGTGAGCCGCATATGAAAATTTTAAGCCTTTCATACCTGGACTTATGGCCGCATGGTGAGGGCAAAGGGATCCCGAGCATTTTTTTTGCGCAAAAGGGTTTGGTTGAGCGCGGCCACGAAGTTCATTTTGTTTGTCCTGTGAGAAAAACGCCTGCGGGTTATTCCGTGTATCAGGGAATCCATTTATACCGCCTACGCCTGCCGTTTGACCTTACATCCCGTCTATCCAAATATATCCGCCTAGACAAACCCTTGAGCCATTTGAAGGCAACTTTATTATTCAATCTTGCCTGGCTATTTTTTCAGATCTTCGGGTTCATTGAACTCGTAAGAGTCGCATTAAAGGTACACCCCGACGTGATCTATTCTCACGATCTTACCCCGGCGTTCCCGGCCTGGCTTACGAGCCGCATTTTTGGGACAAAATTTATTTTTAGGATCTACGGCTCAAGGAATCTTTATTGGCAGTATCATCGCTTCTGGCCAAGGCTCAAGGAGTGCCGTGAGTATGCGGCTTTAAAGCTCCCCGCGGATTTCATGATAATCACAAAGGACGGGACGAATGCCGATCTTTTGGCAAGAGAGCTTGGCGTGCGTGACGAGAAGATACGGTCATGGAGAAATGGCGTTGATTTCGGGTTATACGATCCGAGCCACGAAACCAAGATCAGGGTTTTGCGGCAATTTGGTTTAAAGGAGGATAGCAAGATCATTTTGTCAACATCGCGCCTGATCCCTTTTTATGATGTGGGCCGCCTCATATATAGTTTGCCTAAGGTCTTTGAGATAAATAGCGACGCTGTTTGTATTGTGGCATCGGACGGGCCCCAAAAACAGCCTTTAGAGGAGTTTGTCAGAAGTAAGAATATTTCTCATCGTGTTTTTTTTACTGGCATGGTGGAGAAACAAGCCTTAAAAGAACTGCTCAATGCCAGTGATATTTACATTAATTTGACGAGCCTTAGTAACTGCAACAACGCTTTATTTGAGGCGATGGTGGCAGGCAAGTGTATCGTGGCCTTTGATAATCCGCAGATCAGGGAGCTTATTGAGTCGGGGGAGAGCGGTTATCTTGTCTATGAAAATGAGCTGGAATACATTCCCGGGATCCTTTGCCGGCTTTTGACAGACGATGGCCTGCGGCGCGGCTTTGGAGAGAAAGTCAGGCAAGCCGCCCAGAAAAAACTCTGGGGGTGGGAAGAGCGCATAGATGCCGAAGCCAAATTATTGGAGAGCATACGTTGAGATTCAAAAAAGTATTATTGGTCAATCCTCCGTATTCGCGGTCCAGGGTGAGGACAATTTTTTCAGCAGGATTAGGCTATGTAGCCCAAACGCTGAAAACCGCAGGGATAGCCTACGATGTCCTGGATATGAGCCTGGGGTATTCGTATCGAGATCTGGCAAAGAGGGTAAAATATTTTGCGCCTGACCTTGTGGGTTTCTCGGTCATGACATATCGTTATAAGGAAACGTATGGCATCATCAACGCTCTAAAAAAAGATTTTCCCGGTATTTCTATCGCAGCCGGCGGGCCCCATATCTCATTATTTAGGGATGATGTTTTGGCAGAGTGCCAGGGGCTGGATTATGGGGTTGTTCTTGAGGGCGAGGAGACGCTTGTGGAATTGTGCGCAGGCAGTCCTCTTGAGGCGATCAAGGGGTTGGTTTTTCGTAACAGCCGGGGTGTTGTTTATAACGGTGACAGGGCTTTTATAAGAGACCTGGATTCTTTGAGCCTTCCGACTTATGAAAAATTTGAGCTTGAACGTTCTATCAATCGCGCGGTCAATGCGTTGCCGATCGTATCTTCGCGCGGATGCCCTTTTGACTGCATGTATTGCCCGGTGAAGTGCTCTATAGGCGAGGTGTTCCGTATGCGCAGCCCCGAGAGTATAATAAAGGAATTGCGCTACTGGCAAGCCCTGGGCTATGACCGGTTCAGTTTTGCCGACGATAATTTTACGCTTGTGCGCGAGCGGGTTAAAGATCTTTGCGGGCTTATCATAAAAGAAGGGTTGAAACTGAAATTGAGCTGTGATAACGGCATACGGGCGGATCGCGTGGACCGCGAGCTTTTGACTACTATGAAGGAAGCCGGGTTTTATCGTATTGCTTTTGGCGTGGAAGCGGGAAATAATAAGATCCTAAAGAGACTGAACAAAAAGGAAGACATAGAGACGATCACGCAAAGGATCCAAGAAGCGTGCGACTTGGGTTATGACGTGGACTTGTTCTTTTTGGTTGGCTCGCCGGGGGAGACGCGAAAAGACCTGGAGGATTCTTTTAAGCTTGCCTTGAAATTCCCAATAGGCGTGGCTTACTTTTATAACATCATCCCGTTCCCGCATACGCCGCTCTTTGACTGGGTCAAGACACACGGTCGTTTCCTGGAGGATCACGGGACGTATCTCGACGAATATCCGATCCTCGATAACCGGCCTTTATTTGAAACACAGGAGATGTCTCGCGGCCAGAGGCGAAAAGCTTTGAAAGACGCCTTTTCCATAACACGGAAAACCATGCGCATGTCCTGGAACAAGCGGTTGTTGCGTCTTGGTTTTTTTGGAAAAATTTTGTCATGGATCTATACTACGGCTTTTGTGCAGGATGTGGTTTTGCGTAACCGTACGCTACGTTCTTGGGCCTATAAAATGGCCCATGCGTTCGTGAGTTGATCATGAGCAGATTGATCTCGATCATCATACCTTCCAGGAGTATGAAAGACGATATAAGCGGCTTGTTGGACGATATTAGCCGCCAGAGGACTGATTTTATTACAGAGACTATCCGTATTACAGGTGTTGCGCCTGTGGCTCGAGCGCGCAATGACGGAGCTAAACAGGCCAAGGGCGATATTTTAATTTTTATAGATTGCGACATCAGGCTTGGCAACGAGTTTTATCTGGCCAATCTCGTAAAACTCTTGGATCGTGATAAGACATTAGGAGCTGTGTGCGCCTCTTTGCGGTTGCCGCCTGATGCTTCGGGATTCCAGAGGCTTTATGCGCGCCAGATAGCTCATTACGAGATGCCGATCGTTGGCGAAGAGACGTTTGTGGATATGGTGCCTTCAGCCTGTTTCGCTATTTCCAGGGAGTTTTTTTTAAAGATCGGCCTGTTTGACGAAAAGATCATCCGCGGAGAGGATTCCGAGCTTTCGTTTCGGATAAAAAAGGCCGGCGCCAGGATGGTTTTAGCGCCCCAGGCATGGTGCTATCATCCGGCGCCTGATAACCTAGGTCAATTGGCCGGGATAAATTTTCGCAACGGCAAGGGCGTGTGTTTTGTGGACAGCTTTTATCCAAAGCTCAATGTTGACGTGCATCCGCAGGGTATTCTTTATGCGTCTCAAAAGATTACCTTGGCAGGCCGCATCAAACGTTTTGCCATTGCAACATGCCGGGCGCTGGTTGAATTTAAGGTATTGGCGCTTTTGGCGAGGTTTTTTTATGTCGGGGGGTATCTCTGGGGCTTGGTCAGTTACCGCATGTTAAAAAGAAGATGATGTTTCAATCGCCGGTTTTGACGTATTGGTTGGGATTTAAAGAAAAGATGCATGTATTGATTACGCAGCATTGTCGCCGTAAGGGCGCGTGCACTGTTTTGGATATCGGCTGCGGCTCCGGAGAGGATCTGTATCGAGTAAAGCAAGCGTTTCCGCAGGCTTTTGTCTGCGGGATGGAGTTTTCTTTCGAGAACCTCAAGAGGGCGCAAAAAATAAATCCGGGTGATCTAAGGGGGAATTTTGTACAGAGCCACGCCGAGAAACTGCCTTTTAGACAATGTTCTTTTGACGTCGTATTTTCTTCAGAAGTCCTTGAACATTTGACCGGGCTCAACAGTTTTTTGAGCGAGGTGCGCCGTGTGCTCAAAGATGACGGCGTTTTTATTGTTACGACACCTTCGCGTTGGAATTATGTCACGTTGATAGGTTTTCTCATTCCAAAAAAGTTGAAAGAGAAACTGCGGCATTGGATATATGCCATTGCGCCCGGGAGCGATCCAAAACCCCATGTTAAAGAATATCTTGCCATTGAATTGAGGAAGATTTTCGATCAACAGGGATTTTCGGTTTTCAAAACGGATTTTGGCGTGATGCGTGTTCCGGCATGGCGCTTTTTTGACAGGGTCCCGTTTTTATTGGCGCTGTGGCGCGGCCTTGATAAGATCATTGGCTGTTTTCCCGGCGGATCGAATTTGAAAGCTAACTTTATCATGGCGGCGAAAAAAAGGCTGCCTGCGGAGGAAAGAATTCTTGTCATCAATTTGGGGGGTATGGGGGATTTGCTCCTTTCTCAACCGGCTCTCAACGCTTTAAAGAGTTTTTATGGCCAAGGGTTGATTACGATGCTTGTGGCGCACAAGAGCAGGGATGTGGCGCAAAGTTTTGAGTACGCGGACAAAATCATTACGTTAGATATCGGTTACGGCGGCGTTGCATCTTGGCAGGGCATGATGCGGAATTTTTGGAAACTTCTCTTATTGCGCCGGGTGCGTTTTACGCTTGCTATCAATATGCGCACGCTCGTGTCAGGCGCGAGCGCAAAAAAAATGCAGTTTATGCTTAGGGTGATCCATCCACTTGTGAGCGCCGGCCGGGACACCGAAGGACGCGGCATTTTCTTTGATGTGCGGGTTCCTGAAAGCGATATCGGCAAGATGTATGAACGGGATTATGATATTGCCACTGTCCATGCCCTGGGCGTTCCTGTTCCTGACAAGGCCATTAATCTTGAAGTTCCTGTTGGGGCCCGAGAGAATATTTCAGAGCTGATGAAAAAAAATGGCATCGGAGATGGTGATTGTCTTATCGGCCTGCATCCCGGGGGTATGCCGTCGCGTCGCTGGCCCATCGAGAGATATACGCAGCTGATCTCGGATATTAATAAACAGTTTTGCTGTAAATTTGTCGTGACCGGCGGCTGCGATGAATCTTCTTTAGCAGGATTTCTCAAGGAGAAAACACAGGCGCCTTTAATCGATATGACGGGGAAACTCCATTTTTTGGAGCTGGCAGCGCTCATCCAGCGTTGCCAGCTTTTTATCTCTAATGATACAGGCCCTATGCATGTGAGCGCTATTCTTCGCACGCCTTTGTTGGCTATTTTAGGTCCCGGTGATATTGTCCGTTTTGACCCTAGGAATGTTTCTGAAAAAGTGAAGGTGCTTTATAAGAAAGCGCCTTGCGCGCCGTGCAATAGGCAAGAGTGCCAAGATATGGCGTGTTTAGAAGCCATTACATCCGAAGAGGCCTATGCGGCCGCGGCAGAGCTTTTGAAAAAAAGTCAGGTGAGGGCATGAACATCATTTTATGGAAAGGGCGTTGCCGCCGTTTTTTGCACTTTGTGTTCGTTCTTCTGACGTTAAGAGAATTTCGATATATTTATTTTCTCTTTAGGAATAGAGGGCTGGGGGTCTTAAGTTCTTTGGTTGAGAATGTGTATTTGTTTCGCTGTGCGGCCTTCGGATACGGTGAGGGCGCTATCGTTGAAATAGGCAGTTTTAAAGGCAAGACAACGGTGTCGTTGGCTTATGGTTCGAAGCTTAACCGCAGAGAGAAAGTCTGGGCTGTTGACCCCCAGCGTGACCCGGCGGTCAAGGAAGTTTTTTTAAAAAATATAACGTCTGCGCGCATGGAAGATCATATTATTCCGGTTTTCAAAACATCCGAAGAGGCTGTGAAAGATTTCAGCGGCCCTATCCGCCTGCTTTTTATTGACGGCTGCCACGAATATGAATTTGTCAAAAGGGATATTATGTTGTGGAAAGATCGCCTTATAGACGGAGGTATTATAGCGCTCCATGATTACCTGCCTAAGGATGCCCCGCAGTTCCTTTTGGGTGTTTATCAGGCGGCACAGGAGTGCGTAATCAATTCGGATGAATTCATCGTTGAAGGCGGTATTGATTCCGTTTTGTTCGCATCAAAGAGGTGCTCCAGAAATGGCGCCATATTTACGCGCGTAGAGCGGATGGAGAAATGCCGCCGATTTTTAAAAACTTTATTGGATAAGACATGGCTCAAGTATTAAAGAAGAAAGGTCCTTGGCTGGAGAGGGCATATGTCAGGCTTTTGAGGTTTTTTTCAAAACCGCAAGAGCGCGGTGAATATTCCGGGGGATATTGGCAGAATAAGATCCGTGAAAGGGCCATAGCCTTAGTGCCTCGGCAGTCTTTGCGTCTATTGGAAGTCGGTTGCGGCGAGGGATTATTTTTGGAAGGAGTTCTTCTCCGTAATCCTTCGATTGAGGTCTGGGGCATTGATGTTTGGGACGAGATCCTTGCGCGCGCCGAAGAGCGGCTCCAGGGCCGCAATGTTCATCTAAGCCAGAGTCATGGCCAGGGCTTGCCGTTCGAAAACAATTTTTTTGATTGCGTTGTCTGTGTGAATGTTTTTTTAAATCTGCCGTCGCAGGAAGATGTGGAGAGGATGATCTTAGAAATGGCGCGCGTTTGTAAACCTGGAGGTTATGTTATAGCAGAGTTCCGCAACAGCCTGAACCCATTGATCTGGCTAAAGTTTAAGCTGGCTAGGCTCTATGATGCGACCGTGCGCCAAAGGAATTTGCCGCTGCGCTCATTTCGCGAATCTATGATGCGGCAACGTTTCCAGAATGCGGATTTAAATATAGAGCGCGCGCAATACCTGGATTTCCCTTTTAAGTTTTTAGCTCCGATCATTATCGTGAAGGCGCGAAAATCATGATTAGAAAAGTCCCTGTTATAGGGCACCCTATAGGTTTGTTAGATCTATTTTTTGCCTTGTTTTGCCGCAAGGCCCAGCTCGAGTTTTGCCGGGAGCTAAAAGACGAGATATTCGTAAGGCATGCCTACCTCGCAAATACGGGCATCGCATCTTTTTATATCGTCCTTTCGGTGCTCAAGAAGCTATCGCACGCTAAAGAAGTGATCCTGCCGTGTTATACAGCTCCCAGCCTTGTTGTTGCTGTTCGTAGAGCCGGGTTAAAACCTGTGCTGTGTGATATTTCATTGGATGATTTTAATGCCGACCTTAACGACTTGTTTAAACGTATCAATGAAAATACGTTATGTGTCGTCGCAGTCCATATGTACGGTATCCCTTGGGCCGGCATAGAGGAGCTCAACAAGAAAAGGGGCAAGAATAATATTTTTATAGTCGAGGATTGCGCCCAAGCTTTTGGCGCAAAGATCAGGGGTACTTCCGTAGGCGCATTTGGAGACATCGGATTTTTTAGCTTTAACAGGGGCAAAAACCTGCCAATATATGAGGGCGGCTGCATTGTGACTGAATCACGCGAACTGGCTGTATTGTTGGAGAAAGAGATCGTGTTGCATCCGAAGCAAAGTTTGTTTGAGCATTTTGCCCTGGGTTTCAAGCTTTTTGCGCTTTCGTTCGCCTTCAAGCCGTTTTTTTATTGGCTCTTGTATCCAGTGATAGCGCGTTTCAAGGAAAATTCTGTTCCCAGCGGATTTGAGGTGCGCCAATACGTGGCATATCCTGCGGCCGTGGGTTTAAGGCTTTTAAAGAAAATCCAAAAGCCTTTTGAAATGCGTTACAATAATAGCCGCATGCTTTTGGAGGCTTTGGGCGGCGCCGAAGGGCTTATACTGCCAAAGATCGCTCCAGGGATAACTCCTATGTTTAATCGCATGCCCGTTGTAATAAAAGATAAGGATAAAGTGGAAAAAGTATTGAAGGCGCTGGAAGATGAGGGCATCGAATGTTCGCGTTTTTATTTTAAACCTTTGCATCATCTATTTGATCTGGGGTATAACAAAGATGAGTTTCCCAATGCGGTTTATCTTGCAGAGAGATTGCTGACCCTGCCTGTACATCCGTTCGTCGGCAAGAGGGATATAGAGAAGATGGTAACCATAATAAGAGAAACCATTTCCGATCCCGCATCGGAATATAGGTAACAAATGCCTTATAGGAAAATTGCATTATACAAGAACGGCATATACCATATATTTACCAGATCTATCGCTGGTTTTAAGATTTTTAATTCGGACAATGACTATGAGAGGATGTGTAGGCTACTATTTTTTTATGCTTTTAAAAAAACTCCTTGCAAGTTTTCTTTATTTTCAGACTCTGCTAATTCTGATAAGAAGATTTGTGGTGATAAACTTATCGGCCTTTTGGCTTATTGTTTGATGCCTACTCATTTGCATCTTTTAGTTGAACAATTTGAGACGGATGGTATATCTAGGTATGTTAATTTAGTATTAAAAAGTTACAGCGCCTATTTCAATATAAAATTTAAAAGGCGGGGACCATTATGGGAGGGAAGATTTAAAAATGTACTAGTGGATACGGATGAGAAATTTTTACATTTAACTCGATATATCCATTTAAATCCAGTCACTGCATCACTTGTAGAAAAACCGCATGATTGGAAGTTTTCTTCTTACAAGGAATACATTAGGGAAGATAACTCTATGCGGTCCATAACGTGTGATTTTTTTAAATACTTCGATATGGAACCAGAAAGTTATATAAAATTTGTTGAAGATAGAATCAATTATCAGCGTGAGTTGGAATACATTAAACACTTAATCATAGAACAGTAACCGTTTCCGATGCGGGATCGGAAGAAGGTTTGAAAGAAATGTTGCCATTAAAAAACTTTAAACGTTTCGTGAGTAAGGCGGTAAAGCAGCTGGAGTATGCTTTGGATGTTGCCAGAAGCAGGCTGGCGGCATATTATTTTTATTATTTCGCTAAAGGTAAGAGTGCGCCGCCGGAAGCGATCACATTTTTTCTTACAAGGCTTTGTAATTTGCGCTGTAAGATGTGCGGCCAGTGGGGGGATGTTGGGATAGCCAAGGCCCAAGATGCAGGGAAGCTGCAAAACTGGCTGGGGTTCGACGAAATACGCGAGGTCTTAGAAGAGGTCAAGGTATTTAAGCCGAATATCACGCTTTTCGGCGGCGAGCCTTTAATGCATCCTGATTGCCTTGACATCATGCGTTATATCAAGAAACTAAAACTTCACGGCGTCATCATTACAAACGGCACGCTTTTGGAAAAAGTGGCGCAGGACATGGTCGAGGCTGGATGGGACGAGCTAAACATTTCTATTGACGGTGATGCCCCGCTTCATGACGAGATCCGCGGGTTACCGGGCGTTTTCGACAGGATAATGGCGGGCATTGACGAAGTTAATAAGTTAAAAGAAAATTTTAAGCTTAAGAAACCGTATATAAATATTCAATGTACTATAAGCCAATACAATTATGAGAAACTGGAATCTTTGTTGTATGTAGCAAAAAGGGCCAGGGCCAACTCTTTGACATTCCATAATCTTATTTTTTTGAAGCAAGGCATTGTGGAAAAACAAAAGGTATTTGATGAGCTCCTGGGGTGTTCTTCTCGCGACTGGGAGGGGTTCATCTTTGAACCTGGTATCGACCCTGCCAGGCTTTTTGAAAAGATGAAGGTGATCCTGGCTAATAAGTATGAATTCAGTATTGATTTTTACCCGAATTTCTCGGCGAAGGCCTTGAAAGAGTATTACGAGAACCCGGACTATCTGCCTTCGGAATATGCGGCCAAGTGCGTCAGCCCGTGGATATGCGCTTATATTTTCCCCGAAGGGGATGTGCGGCCGTGCCTTAATTGTTCATACTCATTCGGTAACATAAAGATCCAGAGTTTCGCAAAAACCTGGAACAGCGATAAGGCCGTCAGGTACAGGCATGCGCTTAAAAAAGAGGGCATCTTTCCCGTATGTCGGAGATGTACGGAACTTTATAGATACTAGTTACCAATGGTTACTAGCAGTTACTAATGGTTACCAACGGTTACAGGAAGTTTAAAATGCGTAAAGCAGCTTATGAAGATCTAAGGTTTTACCAAAATATATGCTTAATACGCAAAATTGTTTATGACCTAACCGAGAGATTCTATAAAAGCCACATAAGATTAGTTGGGCAAATGAGAGATGCTGCAAGGAGTGCTAAGCAGAATATCCGTGAAGGATATCGAAAAGATACGGTGGGAGAATTTGCGCATAGCATAAAGATTAGTATCGGTTCATTAGGGGAACTAGAAGGTGATGTAGATGATTGTTTTGAAGATGGTTTAATAACAAAAGAGGAATATTCAGAGTTGAAAGATTTTTTTGGAAAAACTAATTTCCAAATAGACCGTTATTTAGATGCTTTGTATAAATTAGACAAAGATGGAAAATGGAATTCGCGTTTTAAAAGTAACCGATAGTAACCGTTATTAACCGATGGTAACTGAATGTAACCGAAAGATAAGGATTGCGCACATCATTACCCGCATGGATAGAGGGGGTGCGCCTGACATCGTGCGGCTTTTGTTTGAAAAATTGCCGCCGGATGAATTCGATCTCACCCTTATTTACGGCCGCACGGTTTGCCCTTCGGAGAGGACAAAGGCGTTATTACGGGAATTGGGGCAAAGGGCGGTACTCATTCCGTCTTTACGAAGAGACGTAAATGCCTTTTACGACCTGAAAGCATTTTTTAATATTTTTATTATTTTAAGAAAAAGTAAGTTTGATATCGTCCATACACATACTGCCAAGGCTGGGGCATTGGGCAGGGTAGCAGCAAAAATGGCCGGCGTACGAAATGTTGTTTATTCTTTGCACGGACATGATTTCTACGGATATTTCGGTTATTGGGGGAGCAGGGCTGTTGTCTGGGCTGAAAAGATCGCTTCGCTTTTCTGCGATAAGATCCACGCTTTGACAGAACTGGAGAAAAAGGACCTTATCCTTTTTAATATCTGCCCGGAATATAAAATTGAAGTTATCTACAGCGGCGTGGATCTAGATCTTTTGAGGCCTTCACAGCAAATATTGGATAATTTTAAGCAGGGGCCTTCCAAAGATAAGACTTATCAAGTGGGCATGGTGGGCCGTCTTGAGCCGGTCAAGGGGCCGCGATATTTTATAGATGCCGCAGAGATCGTGTTAAAGCAAAAGAGTAACGTGAAGTTTATGGTTGTCGGAGACGGAGTTTTGAAGGATGCCCTACAAAAAAGGGTCATGGATTCCGGTTTGGCTGAAAAAATAATTTTTACCGGATGGAGGGAAGACGTAAATTCTATTCTTTTTACTTTAGACATCCTGGTCCTGCCTTCCTTAAATGAGGCGGTAGGCCGCTCGGCCTTAGAGGCTCAAGGTTTAGGCGTGCCTGTTGTGGCCGCAAATGTAGGAGGCCTGCCCGAGGTTGTAAAAGACGGGGTCACTGGTTTTTTAGTTGAGCCGAAGGATCCGGCCGCGTTGGCAGGCGCTCTCATAAAATTACTCAACGACGACAATAAAAGAAGAGAGATGGGCCAAGCTGCCCGTGGATGGGTAGATGAAAAGTTCAGCGACCGTGTCATGGTGGAGAAGTTTGAAGGGCTATACAAAAAATTAATAAACAGAGAACAGAAGTCAGAAGACAGAAGACAGAAGACAGAGGACAGAAGTTAAAGGGTTGAGAACGTAGAATCAAAAAATGGAAAAAAATTGAAACTAAAATTATCTTATAATTTTTTTGTTTTTTTGTTTTTTTATTTATCTGTTCTCTGTTATCTGTCATCTGTTTTCTGTCTGAAGAGTGCTGGTGCCGAAGAACACTGGGAGCCTGCGGCAATACACATTGCGACAACCTTAAGCGATGGCAATTTGACAGTTGAGGATGTGGTCAAGGCTGCCCGCGCAAAAAATATAAAGGTCGTTATTATCACGGACCGCGATTTTATGAAGTGGGAGTATGGGCTCTGGCCTTTCAGGAATTTGATAAAAAAGACAGTAGAGATGAATTCTGTTTTTAAGTATGGTGTTGATAACTATTTGAAATTAATTAAGTTAGAATCCAATAAAAATCCTGATATGGTAATATTACCCGGACTGGAGGTGGCTGCATATTATCATTGGAGCGGCAGCCCGCTGTATAGGAACTTAAAGATAAGCGATTGGCATAAGCACATTCTTGTCTTTGGCCTAACCGGGCCGCAGGATTATAAAAATTTACCGGTATTATCCAATGCAACCCTACCTAAAAAGTTTGTTGCCAAGCATCTTTTACTTTTTTGGCCGGTTTTGGCGCTTTTTTTAGGCGTGATCTTTTTAAGGAAAAAAGAATTTAGCTATACAGATGATTCCGGACATGTGTTTGGTTCTTATTCTTTTAAATGGCGTGCGGCCGGCTGGAGCATGCTCATATTAGGTTTGCTTTTTCTATTGAATAATCTGGCTTCGCCTTTATTCGTATTTCATCAATATGCTGATTTTGGCGCAAGGCCTTACCAGATGCTGATAGATTATTGTAACAAAAAAGGGGCGCTTGCATTTTGGGCGCACCCCGAGGCTAAAAATATCAGCCGCCAAGGAGATATCAAGATCGAGACATGGGCGCACGTGGATGATCTTTGGAAGACAAAAGATTATACGGGCTATTCGGTTTTTTATGAAGGGTATGAGGAGGTTGGCAAACCGGGAGGAGAGTGGGATTATCTTTTGAGCGCTTATTGCGACGGTAAAAGGAGCAGTCCGTCCTGGGCCATAGCAGGCCTTGCTTTTGATCACGGCACAGTGGCTGATTTTAATAAGGCGCTCGATGACCTGCAGATATATCTATTGTTGGATGTATTGAATCCTATCTCCGTTCTGGATGCTTTGCGCAGAGGCCGAGTTTATGTCTCCCGCGGCGCAGAAAAAAATAAGTTTTTCCTGGAGCAATTCAGCGTAGAGGATACTGTTACCGGCAAGACAGCTAAAGTCGGCGAAAAGATCGAAGTTGCCGGCTCTCCGGCCATACATATTAATGGAGATTTTAAGTCTCTTGATGTTTCTCCATCGCAAGTTCAGGTAAAGCTGGTTAGAAACGGCAAGGTTATCAAAGTATTTGAGTCTAACGCGCCCTTGGATGTAACCTATGAAGATGATGGGGCACCGGGAGGCATGAGTTTTTACCGGATCGAGATAAGGAACGGCAGTCAGTTGGTCGTGACGAACCCTATATTTGTAGAAAAAAATAAAATATAAGGTTGAGGTCAAGGTTAAGGTTTAGAATTTCTTAGCCTTAACCTTAAATATTTAAAATTATCTTTTACATTGAGGTATAATAAGTTATGATATATTCGGTACATCAGCCTCAATACCTGCCGTGGCTCGGGTTCTTTGATAAGATAGACAAGAGCGATGCGTTTGTTTTTTTAGATGACGTCCAGTACAAACACAGGGAATATCAGAACCGTAATAAGGTCCGCACTAAGGACGGCTGGATCTGGTTGACTGTGCCGGTAAAATTCTATCGCGGCGATAAGATCCGGGATGTGCGTATAGACAATTCCCGGGATTGGAGAACACAGCACTTAAAAAGCCTTAAAAGTTGGTATTCTCATGCAGAGCATTTTGATAAGTATTTTTCTTTTTTCGAATCGCTCTATAAAAAAGAATGGGATAGGCTTTGCGGCCTGAACGTCGCCATTATTGAGTTTTTACTCGAAAGTTTAGCTATCAAGAAACCCGTATATTTTGAATCAGAGCTTAATGCCGGAGGAGAAAAGACGCAGAGGATAATAAACATAGGGAAAAAATTAAAAGCTGACGTATATCTTTCAGGCGCAGGCGGCAGGGATTATTTAGAAGAAAATAAATTTTCAGAAAGTAATATAGGGCTGCGTTATCAGGATTTCGTTCATCCTGTTTACCGGCAGCAATTTTTAAAAGAAAAAGAAGATTTCATACCCTATATGTCCGTCGTTGATCTGATGTTTAACGAGGGAGAGCGAAGCCTGGGCATTATCAGAGGAGGGAAAAATAATGTATAAAGAGTATTGGGGCCTTGAGGAGTTTCCCTTTGAAAATACCCCTAACCCGAAGTTTTTATATCATTCCAAGGAACACGAAGAAGCGCTTTTTCGGCTGTTGTATGTAGTGGAGCAGAAGAAGGGCGCTGCCATGCTTACCGGTATTTTCGGCTGCGGCAAGACCGTTTTGGGCCGTGCCCTTTTAAACCAGCTGAATAAAAATATTTACAGGGTCGCCATCATCAATAATCCGTATTTGAAGAGCGTCGA
Organism: Candidatus Omnitrophota bacterium; assembly: GCA_016235185.1. GTDB lineage: Bacteria > Omnitrophota > Gorgyraeia > Velamenicoccales > Velamenicoccaceae > UBA9636. Next base: position 4,276 of record JACRLT010000021.1, on the reverse strand, counting down.
ACTATTGCGGTCCATAGCGCGCCAGCTCGGTGTCACAGAACTCTCCGAAAAACTGAACGAGATGTCCGCTGATACGTTTTTGCAGCGTATTGAAGAAGTCCTTGTCAATAATTTCCGTGACGGCAAGGAGACCCTTGTCATTATCGATGAAGCTCACATGATACGCGATGACGATATCTTTGAAGAACTGCGCTTGCTTTTGAACTTTCAGACAGAGGATAGGTTTCTTTTGACGCTTATCCTGATGGGACAGTCTGAACTGATGGAGAAAGTAAGGAAACACAAGCCTTTTGCCCAGAGGATAGCCTTAGGCTATCACTTAAGCCCTTTTGACCTGCAAGACACCAAGAAATATATCGAGCACAGATTGGAAGTCGCCGGTTCTAAAAATCCGCAACTCTTTACGGACGAGGCAGTTGAAGTCGTGTTCCAAAATTCCGGCGGCATTCCGCGCAGGATCAATCAGATATGTGACATGAGTTTGTTGTCGGGTTTTAATAATAACGTTTCAGTCATTGATGACAATACCGTGCAGGATGTCATAGCGAGCTTGGGAGTTTAATATGAATATACTTGCAATTGGGGCGCACCCGGATGATATTGAGTTTGGCTGCGGCGGGACATTGATAAAATACTCGCAGAGCGGTAAAAAAGTCTATATGTTGGTTTTGACTAAAGGCGAGATAGGCGGCAAGCCTGAATTGCGCAGGTGCGAACAAGAAAAGGCCGCCCAATATATGAAGGTCAAAAAGGTATTTTGGGGCGGCTATATTGATACAGAAGTGCCTCGCGACCGGACAGTTATAACTTCCATAGAGAAGGTTATCCGAGAGGTAAGACCAGAGACGGTATTGTTTAATTATGTAGCAGACATACACCAGGACCATAGGGCGCTAGCCCACGCGGCGCTTTCTGCAACGCGCTATATCCGCGAAGTCCTTTTTTATGAAGTTCCTACGACACAGCACTTTGAACCCGATGTCTTTGTGGATATATCCAAAGTCATGGATAAGAAACTCCAGCTTTTAAAACTTCATTGTTCGCAGGTGCACCGCACACGCGTGGAAAACTTGAGCATCTTGGAGAGTGTTAAGTCTTGCGCTGTTTTCAGGGGGTATCAGGGCAGGGTGAAATACGCCGAAGGATTTAAAGCCTTGAGGATACTAAAGGAAATATAAATATGCCTACCCGGATAATCTTTCCGCTTTTATTGTCTTTTTTGATCTCTTTTTTAACCGCTCCTATCTTGAGAAAGTTCGCATTAAAATGGAATATCGTAGACCATCCTGAAGTGCGTAAGCTCCAGAAAACTCCAGTTCCTCTTTTGGGCGGCGTTGCCGTGTATCTGGGTGTTATTGTCGGGATGCTGCCGGTCCTTCTGTTCGTCCAGAAGCTTGATGGGCCAACCTCGGCCTTATTATCAGCGTCGACCCTCATTTTTGTTGTCAGCCTTATTGATGACAAAAGAAGGCTAACGGCTAGATTGCGGCTGACTGTCCAGCTGGTAGCAGCCGTCATCATAATGGCTTCCGGGATACGTATTGAATTTTTGCCGAACAATTTATGGGGCGACGCCGGAGAAGTTGTCATTACGCTTTTTTGGATACTCGGGATAACTAACGCCTTTAACTATCTCGATGGCATTGATGGCTTATGCAGCGGTATCGCCATTTTTTCTTCATTATTCTTTTTTATAGTCCTTTTCTGGACAGGCCAAAAATACCTTGTTTTTCTTCCCTTGGCCCTTATCGGCGCATGTCTGGGTTTTATTCCCGGCAATTTTAAAAAGGAGAAGATGTTTTTGGGGGATGGCGGAAGCATGTTCATCGGGTTTTTGATCTCGGGCGTGGCTTTGTTGGGTTCTTGGGCCCAAGACAATATCATTAAGATCACAGTGCCTATACTTATTTTAGGCGTTCCTATTTTTGATATGACTTTTACTACCATCATGCGTTATAAGGAAAAGAAAATACGTAACATCGTCCAATGGCTTGAATATGCCGGAAGGGACCATTTCCACCATTATCTCATGGACTTGGGGTTACATCAGCATGGTGCTGCACTTTTTATTGTTGCAGTTAATATTTCTATGGGTATTAGCGCGATCATTATCGCTAAAAGCGACAGGGCTGTCTTTGGCGCCTTGACTATATTAAAAGGTGGCATCATGTTCGGCTTGATAGCGGTTTTAATGGTCTTAGGCAGGAGGCTTCGTAAAGAGCAAGAAGTGCGCGAGCGCCAGGGAATATGATATTTTTTTTAAATTATCATTGATTTTCCTCAACATTAAGCTTAATATAAAAACATAATGGAAATTGACTCCTTGCCTATGCATCCCCACCGTTTTGTTTCGCTTTGCGAAAGCAAAACGAAACAGTGGGGATAGGCTGCGGAGTTGATTTTGCAGGGTAAAATACCTAACATTTACAAAATCAAGGAGGTAGTAGATGAAGCCAGGCAAAATAATATTAATTGTTGGTATCATCAGTATGATCGTTGGTATAATTTCAAGGATTACAATGATTCCTCTACCTCCGGCTGATTTAGAAGCCGGCGCCATATTGCAGTTTGCCGGTGTTTGTTTTTTGCTTTCCATTGCGCTTAGCCTGATCGAAAAGAAGTAAGATTTTTTAGCATCGCTAATATTTTATAAGTAACTAGAAGTAAAAGAGATAAGGTGTAGATATTTTATAGTTTTTTTGGAGGTATTGAAAAAATAACAAATTGATGTTATATTTGTTATCAAGAAACAGAGTATTGGAGATCGAAAACCCGCCACTAAAACTTAGGCGGGCCCGCTATGTGATAGTGGCGGGGGCAAACCATAGGGAAACCTTGGGGCGCAAAGCTGTGCATCCGCCAATGATCAGTGGCGGACAGGCAAGCTGCCGAAACTAAGAGATGAAAAATCTCAGGCATTTGCCTGGGATTTTTTTTACGCCTGTGCTGAAGTGCCTGGCACAAACAGGAGAGTGCCAGGTAAAACGAGTTAGCCGGTTAGCCAGTTAGCCGGTTGCCAGTTAAAAAACTTTAAAACCGGTAAACAGGTTAACTGGCAAACTGACAAACTAAAAACATGCCAAGGGCACCCAGGGTATATTTAGAAGGAGCGTTATATTACGTAACAAGCAAGGTGATGCAGGGTCAAGATCTTTTTAAAGAAAAAGAGGATTACCTTATGTACGAAGAGCTCCTAACGAAATATAAAAACCAGCATGGGTTTAAATTATTTGCCTTTGCTCTCCTGCCAAACCACATACATATGCTGGTTGAGACAAGGCCGGAAACGACTTTATCGGATATCATGCATAACATCACGTCTTCCTACACAAAATATTATAATAAAAAATATAACCGTCAGGGGCATTTGTTCCGCGGCAGGTTCAGGGCTGTCATTATTGAAAAAGAGCCGTATCTTTTAAAACTGACCCGCTATATCCATCTTAACCCAAAACTTCTTGGCATGGCGGCTGACCCGGCTGATTATCCTTATTCAAGTTACCTATTATTTACCGGCCGCGCCCAGGAGGCTTTGTATCGCATAGGCCTGGATGATGAGGTCAGGGAGGTTTTTGGGTATTTAAAAAGCGGTACTTATGAAGATTATTTGAAAGAAGATTGTATTGAGGAAAATAAGGCCCTTCATAAGGAGTTAAGCAGAAGGGTTTTTCTCGGTTGCGATGAATTCGGCAAGAGGATAAACGAACGTATAGGAGAAGTATCTGTTTTGAAAGTATCCAAAAAAAAAAAAAAAAAAAGGCCGTACAGGTTAGCTATTTCTTTAGTTTCGGGGGTTATCCTTGTGGTTATTGCAGGTTCTGTCCTTTTATATGCGAACAGGGCTGTGAAAAGGAGCGCGAGTTTAAAGATACACGGTGCTGTTCCACAGCACAAGGAGGAGAGTTCCAAACCCGCATTGGAACGGGTTTCCAATGCGGGTTCGGAAGTGGTTGAGGTTGCAGGGCTTGACGGCATTACGTGGCAGGTGAAATTTGTTGCCGGCACGCCTTTCCAGGCAATAGACCGCATAACTTTTTATCATGGGAAGATGGCATCAGAAAATATGAATTTAAACGGGTATTCATCTTCAAATTATTCTGTTACCAAAGATGATAACCGCCTGGTTTGGGAAACGATGCAGACATCCGCGCAAGGCATGGCGTTATGGCGCGGCGAACTGGACGGCGAGCAAATGAAAGGGGTTTTGAGCCTGCGGTCCAAGGAAGGAAAACCGCAGGATTTTTCTTTTGTGAGCATTAAGTATCAGAAGACAGAT
>JACRLT010000020.1 GCA_016235185.1 Candidatus Omnitrophota bacterium | reverse complement strand
GATTCCAGGAACTAAAGCCCCGGGCGTGATATTCGGCCTTGGTCTCGGATACGGCTTTTTGAAATTCATGTCTCGAAAACATTTTTAACATCTGTCCCAAGATTGTGTTATGATGGGCCATAGCCTAATCCTCCTTATATGCCGACGAGTATCGGCAAGGTTGTGGTGTGGTTCACCAACAATTTTAAGGACGCGATTAGGCTTTTTCAACCGCTAATTTGGACTCAAGTGACGCGAGTTAGGATATATCAAAAAAGAACAGGCGGAGAATTTATTGAAGGTTAAAGATGAAGTAGGCGGGATGCTTTATAGATTGATTCAGAAAATTAATTCTCAACCCCGTACCCAGAACCCTATACCCTGAAAAAATCGGAGGAGCACATGAAAAAGTTGATGTTTATAGCAGTGGTATTAATAATCGCAACAAGTTGTGTTTGTGCGACGACAGAAGGCGCTGTCCCGCATCTCATCAACTATCAGGGCAGGCTGACGGATACTGCGGGTAATCCTTTGAACGGTTCCTATAACCTGACATTTAGGATTTACGATGCCCTGTCTGCTGGTAATCTTTTATGGGAAGAGACGCAAACAGGGGTGGTTGTTGATAAAGGGCTATTTGGTATTCTTCTGGGTTCGGTAGCGTCTCTGAATATCGCCTTTGATAAGCCTTACTTTTTGGAGATAAAAGTAGGCACCGAAGTCATGAGCCCAAGACAGCAGATTACCTCGAGTGGCTATGCCATACGGGCGGAGGAAGCTGATAGTTCTATAGATTCAGATACTATTTCGGGCATTAGTGTCAGCGCTATTCCCGTAGCCGGAAAAATTTTGCCCCTGGATAGCAATTCAAAAATCTCAGCTTCGGTTATTCCAAATACTTTTGGTGTATGGCAAACAAAAAATAACAATACTGTTTATCAGGCTGCAACCGATGGTTTTGTTATAGTTTCTCTTGTTGCTAATGGGTGGGATAATTCAAGCAACTCAACTGGCTATACTGATGCAGCTAATCCTCCCACGATTATCAGGGGTTATGCTTCTACTAATCAGACAACAGACGCTCGATTTAATAATACTCGTAACGGTTTTTGCATGCCGGTTAGAAAAGGAGATTATTGGAAGGTTGTTTATTCATCAAGTCAGGGGAGCGCAACTCAAATAATTTATTGGATAGCCATAGGCAGTTAACAGAGAAACGGAAATGAAGAGCAGAAAAAACTTATTATTGGAAAAGTTTATTCAAATCGCCTCGACTTATAAGAGAGGGAAATGTTTGGATCTTGGCTCTGGAAGAGGTGATTATTCTGATAGGCTACAGGGGTTAGGATTCGATGTTGTTGCCTCTGACTTAGACAAAGAAAGATTTGCCTACCATGGGAAGATTTTGTTTGAAAAAAGTGATTTTATTCATAGGTTGCCTTTTCCGGATGAGCATTTCGATCTTATTCTGTTTGCGGAAGTGATTGAACATTTGATGAATCCTTTTTTTGTCATAGACGAGATAAAAAGGATTTTGAAACCAAAGGGTATCTTGATACTATCTACTCCGAATATTCTAAATATCGCATCGCGTTTGCGTTTTTTATTCGAGGGCTCGTATAATTTTTTTAGAGAACCCACGCTGGACTATATAAAATTAAATAAAAATAATTTACAAAATATGCATATTATTCCATGGAGATATCAAGAGTTGGAATATTTGTTGTTCAAAAATGGGTTAAAAGTTACCGGTATCTATACGGACAGAATCAAGCTCAGTCTGATTATTCCATTTTTGATGTTGTTTCCGATAATGCAATTGCAGTATTGTTTAAAACGCAGAGCCACCTTGAAAAAGAACGGTATTGATTATGCCCGTATTCAGAAAATTTTACTTTCGCCCGCCCTATTATATGGGAAGCATTTAATCGTAAGTGCTTTAAAAGAATAGCAGGATACCTTGTTTAAAAAATCTATTTCCATCTTTTTGATTTTTCTGCAACTTGCAGTTTTTGGCCCGGTCAGGGATGCTTTTGCTTTTTCTGCGCAGAGCACTGGTTTTGCTTTGACGAGCGGAGCTTTGATGCAGGGTGGAGGTGCGGGTGCGCAGCCAGGCTCGACCTTACGATTGTGGCGAGGGGTTATCGGCGAGCCATGCATTGGCAAAGCGCAGAGCGCGAGTTTTATTTTGGAATCAGGTTATATCCCTACAATTAAATCAAACCCACCTGTCCAGGCCCAAATCATCCCTAATCAAACTTGGCAGGAGAATGTTTCAAAAATAGATGCGTTTGACTTACGCCTGTATTTTAGCAGTCCGGATGGGCTTCCATTGACGTATACGGCAAGCGGGACTTCAAATATCGTAGTTACCATAGATCAGGCCGTTCCAGTTGTCAATTTTTCTCAACCCCAAGGCTGGTTTGGAACTGAAAAGGCCAGGTTTACGGCAAGAGACAGCGCAGGCAACTCTGTTGTCAGTAACGAAGTCACCCTGCAAGTCGAGGGAGTGGATAATCCGCCTGTTTTGGATTTTATCCCGGATATAACGGTGAATGAAAATGAGCTGGTCGCTATTGTTCCTCATGCTACGGATATAGACGGTGACACCATTACCTATAGTTATACTGCGCCATTAAGTGCTTCAGGCCAGTGGCAGACAGGCTATAGCGATGCAGGGCTCTATACGGTAACTGTTACTGCGACCGATATAACCACTTTATCAACATCCCGGCAGGTAAAGATCAATGTTAAAAATGTTAATAGGCCTCCGATTTTAAATCCTATCCCGGATATTACAGTAAGCGAAGGTAATTTAGTCATTGTTGCGCCTCAAGCCACAGACCCTGACAATGACCCGATAGCCTTTTATTATCCGAGCCCTCTGGATCCAAACGGCAAGTGGTTGACAGGTTTTACTGATGCCGGAACGCATGCGCTAACGATCACGGCTTCTGACGGGATAGATACGGTAAGCCAGAATGTAAATATCATTGTCAATAATACCAATCGTGCGCCTGAAGCTAATTTAACAGTCAGCAAATACACGGCTGGCCCAAATGAGTCGTTGACCATATCGCTTTCAGGCACTGACGCAGACAACGACGCGATGAGCTATTCCATAAAGAAGGATAATGTGGTGATAGCTTCAGGCGCCCTCAACACGACCGCTAACGTCACGGCCTCGTTTTCTGCGATAGGCGACCATACTATTACAGCAACAGTTACAGACACCGGCGGCCTTGTAGTTACTAAGACAGCCGGAATTGATATTGTCGATCCAAATTTGAATGTTTACGCTATCAATCCCGTGATGGGGGATTTTAACGGCGATTCCCTTATGGATTTGGGATTGCATAACAGCGATAGCGGCCTGTGGGAAGTGGCTGTCTCCCAAAGTGGTGTATTTACCAATGCCTTGGATTGGCTGACTGGTTTTGGCGCAACGCGCGATTGGGCACCAATAGGCGGGGACTTTAACGGCGACGGGTTAACGGATATAGGCATATATAATAGCTTAACAGGAGAGTTTAAGACTGCCTTATCAAGCGGCTCTGGTTTTACTGTTCAGGGCGCATGGTTTACGTTTGGTGGCGCATCCGCCTCTTGGCAGATATTTACCGGAAATTTCAACGCAGATAAATATACGGATTTAGCTTTTTATAATAAAGATACCGGGGAGATAAGGGTAGCGCTTGGCACGGGCTCTGGATTTAGCGCTATAGCCACATGGCTCAATAATGCAGAAACAGGTTATATTGCTATGTCCGGAGATTTTAACGGAGACGGCCTTTCGGATTTAAGCCTATTTAAGAAAACAGCCGGTGAATTTAAGATCTATTTTTCAAATTCCAAGGCATTTGTCGACGGAGGAGTGTGGATTTCTGGGTTTGCCACGGCCAGGGACCCGCTCCTCTCTGATTTTAACCATGACGGCTTGACGGATATCGGCTATTGGGACACTTCAAGTTTTTCCTGGAATTATGCGATTTCAACAGGCTCTGTTTTTATAAATAAAGGTGTGTGGTTGCAGGGGTTTGGAGCCGGCACAGATGAATCAGCTACAACAGGCGATTTTAATGGCGATGGTGTCACAGACAGGGCGCTCTTTGACCGCGACGCTCAAGGCATAAATCGCTGGAAAGTACAACTTAACACTTTAAAACCATCTGACCTCATGACAGAGATCGATAACGGCATAGGAGGTAAGACCAAAGTTGTTTATACCTATGCCTCGAAGTTTGACAATCAGTTGCTGCCGTTTCCTGTATATGTGGCTTCGTCTATAGCTCTTGTCGATACGCTTCCGGCATATCAGCCTGTGGAAACCTATGCGCAGAATTTTACTTATTTCGGAGGATATTACGATGCGGTTGAGCGCGAATTCAGGGGGTTTGCAAAAATTAAAGTTGTGGATCCTATCACTAATAATTATACCGAGACTTATTTTTATCAGGGTAAGCCCAGCCAGGACGGCGCTCTAAAGGGGCAGATTGAAAAGGCTTTAGCCTATGATGGCAACGGCCGCCAAATAAGCCAGGTTTTAAATACTTATGATGTCAGAAAAGCCGGGCCCGCTGACAATGTATTAGCCTTTCCGGCATTAACGCAAGTGGAGACTACCGTCTGGGAAGAAAATGCCACATCAATTACTACAAAAAGCTCGATAACCTATGACAATATCGGCAATGTGATAGAGGCTAAGGATGCGGGAGATGTTTTAAAAACAGGTGACGAAAAATCAACAGCCACAACATATGCGGCAGCCTACGAAAATGGTTTTAACCGGCCGATAGAAGTGGCACTCAAAGACAAAGACGGCAATGTTGTCTCGAAGAAAAATTTTGAATACGATATAAAAGGCAATTTAACAAAGGAAAATGTTCTTATTTTTAACTGGCTAACCGGCCAACCGGCTAACGGGATAACGCAATATGCTTATGATTCTTTCGGCAACCTGACATCGACAACAGACGCTTTAGGCCGCAGTGTAAGCACGGAATACGAGACTACCTTTTACGCCTATCCGCAGAAAGTCACCAATGCCTTGGGCCATAGTGTTTCTTATGTCTACGACCCTAAGTTTGGTGCTGTGACAAGCGTCATTGATCCTAATGGCCAGACATCGAGCACAACTTATGATTCTTTTGGTCGCGTTGTCCAAGCCCGAAACGCCAATGGTGAAGTAGTTGCGTCCTATGAATATCATGATTTTTCCGCCTTCGGCGGAAACACTAAGGTTACAACTAATGCTATAGGCTTGTTTAAGACAGAATACGCCGATGGCCTGGGCCGTAAATATAGGAGCGTTTCAGTAGGAGAGGATGGGGCGGCCGCGCGAGCTGTATCAAGCGAGGTTTATTATAACAATAGGGGGCAGGTGGAAAAAGGATCTATCGCGCATTATATCGATGAAGACCCGTCGCAAATCTCCTTTGTCCGCACCGAATACGACCTGCGCGGCCGCCCCAAGAAAACGATATCAGACTTTCCAGGCACCTCGAAAGATGCTGAAAGCACTGTCAACTACATCAATCCACTTTATGTAGAAACGACTGACCCTCAAGGCCACAAAAAAGGCACGCTAAAGGATGTTTACGGAAATGCGATAGAAGTGACGGAATTTACCTCAACAGGCGTCTTTAAAACAGCCTACGAATATGATATCCAGAATAATCTGGTTAAAGTCACTGACAACCAGGGTAACATATCGCAGATCTGGTATGACTCCATAGGCCGTAAATTAAAGATGGATGACCCTGATATGGGGGTGTGGACTTATGAATATGATCTACTCGGCAATTTGATCAGGCAGACTGATGCCAAAAATCAGGTGCTGGAATTTCAATATGATGCCCTTAACCGGCTAACCGGCAAACTGGCTGGCGGCCAAACCCTTGTTACGTATTACTACGATGACACATCGAAAGAAAACAATATCGGAAGGCTTTCAAAGATCACGGACCAATCAGGCTCAACAGAGTTTTTCTACGACAATTTAGGGCGGGAAATTAAGTCCACCAAAACTGTGGATAGTAAATCTTACACGGTTGAGCGTGCCTATGATATCCTTGACCGTCTGACCAGCTTGAAATACCCCGATGGAGAAACGGTTAATTATTCCTACGATGCTAATTCCGGCTTACTTGAAAAAGTTTTTAACTCAACAAACTATGTGAACTCAATAAACTATAACGCCGCAGGCCAGATAAAAAATATCCAATACGGCAACGGTACGGCTACGAATTATACATACGGACAGGATTTGAGATTATCTAGGATATTAACCTCGAGTTCAGCCTCAACCTTGCAGGATTTAAACTACATCTTTGACAAGAATGGAAACATCACGACACTCACGGATAACTTAAGGAACAATATCCGCACATATTCCTATGATGATCTGGACCGTCTGACGCAAGCCCAAAACTTGCCGAGTCCTCAAGGAGGCTATACAAATTTTAATTATCAGTATGACTCTATAGGCAATATGACCTATAAGTCAGACACAGGTGTTATGACTTACGGTGCCAATGCCGGGCCTCACGCAGTTACAAGCGCTGGCGGCTACAACTATTCCTACGACGCTAACGGCAATATGACGAGCGGCAAAAATAAAACTTGTGGTTATGACGCAGAAAATCGTATAATTAGAGTTAATCAGCCCGGCACTAACATAGATTTTGTCTACGACGGCGACGGCGGCAGGGTCAAGAAGATCTTGCCCCAAGGCACAACAACTTATATAGGTTCGCTCTTTGAGATAGACTCCGGCGGCAAAACCACTAAACACATCTTTGCCGGCTCAAACAAGGTTTGTTCGGTTGAATCAACGGGGAAAAAGTATTTCACCCATTCGGATCATCTTGGAAGCTCAAGCATCATCACCGACCAGAACGGCCAGCAGGTCAGCCACTACGAATACACGCCTTACGGTACTATTGCTACAGCAGAAGGTTCTGATGTAACCCGCTACAAATTCACCGGCAAGGAACTCGATAACACAGGGTTGTATTTTTACGGCGCAAGGTACTATGACCCCGAGATCGGCCGCTTTGTCACCGCCGACACCATAGTCCAGGCGCCCTACGACCCCCAAAGCCTCAACCGCTATACCTATTGCCGCAACAACCCGCTTAATTACGTCGATCCTACCGGACATAGCTGGTGGAAAAAGTTTTGGAACGCCATAAAAGCGCCTCTAATTGCGATCGGTATTGCTGCAGCTGTAGTCTTTACCTGGGGAGCGATTGCTCCAGGAATTACTGCTATGGGGGCATTATTTTCAGCCTCAGGCTTTACGACAGTTGCTTCAGCAGGTGCTACTACAGGCTTCCTACAAACACATCCTGGGCAACAACTTACTAATTTTATTAGCCATTCGATTTTTGATAATATCTTTGGCATGAAACCAGGATTAGCTTCGATTTTTGGCAATATTACTTCTTATATGCTTGTTAACGCTGGTTTTCAATTTGGTTTTGCAAGGCTATCAGGAGCTAATAAGACTATTACTGGGGTAGATAACATTGATAATAGTTCTGAAGCAGCAGAAGGCGCAGGGATATCACAAGAAGGGAAAGGGATTAATTATGGAACTAGGCCGACGATCAGAGAAATCAGTTCTGATAAAAGCGTATTAAGCGGAGTTGATAAGCTCCTTAAAAGTGGCGATCAGACTGTTGGCGTTGCTGCAGAAGCTTTGAAGATAGGTGGTCAGCCTCAGCATCTTGGCGTTGTAATGAAAGGATTGCAAACACAATCAGATATGGCCGCTTTTTTTAATAATCCGATTAAAGCTATTTCTCAAGGTTATCTTACGTTTGGGATCAGCCATACAGCAGTAAATATTTCACTTCTTAACGCAGGATATACTACAACTATAAGTGGGTTAGGAGGTGGATGGTCTACGTATCTTTCCACGGTCATTTATGGACCCTATGGAGGAGGATTAACGGGTGCGATTGCTGATAAACAGATCCGAGATAAATAGTTTGAATATAAATTTTTTAGCAATCAGTGTGTTTTTAGTATTTATTTGTGGATGTACGACTGTCCGCCAATTGCCTTTTGACCAGGGCCTAACCAAACAAGAGTTACAAAAATGGAAAAAGCCCGATAGGACTTGCTTTAATCCAGGCAAATATAGCGCTGATGAAATGTGGATTTATGAATATCCCGATAGTAATCAAGTAAGATACTATTTTAAAAATGGAAAAGTAATAAATGCTGAAGAGATAATTTATGACAATTTATAATAGAGGGATTCCTGTCGTAAAGTCCTATCTTCTTTTTTGTCTCCTAATGTTTTGTTCTGTTATGCCCATTCTCGCCGAAGAACAGCCTGATGAAGAAATTCCAGGGACACGTACCAAATTAAGGATTGAACAAAGCAATAATGGGGGGAAATTCCAGGGACACGTACCAAATTAAGGATTGAACAAAGCAATAATGAAAGGTGTCAGTGATATAAATAATGGCAGCACGACTTGCAAGATTAATCGCCAGGAATATGCCGCATCATGTGGTTCAGCGCGGTAACCGGCGACAAAAAGTGTTCTTTGAAAAAAGTGACCGTGAATTTTATCTTCAATTGCTTGAGGAAAAAGTCAAAAAATACTACGTCCAGGTTTGGGCTTATTGTTTAATGGATAATCACGTCCATTTGATGGTTATCCCGGGCGAGGAAAAATCCCTGGCCTTGGCCATAGGAGAGACGCATAAAGAATATACCCGCATGATCAACTTCCGCCAGAAATGGCGAGGGTATCTATGGGAGGGGCGGTTTAAGAGTTTTATTGTGGACGAAAGATATCTTTATGCAGCTATACGGTATGTAGAACGCAATCCGGTCCGGGCTAGGATTGTCAACAAGGCAGAGGACTATGAATGGTCGAGCGCGAGGTTTCATGTTAGAAGAGAGCCCAGCGGTTTATTGAGCGATTTTTATTTATTGCATGATATTCTCGATTGGCCCGAATATTTAAAAGATAATGATCGAGAAGAAGATTTGAAGCTCTTTCGTAGACACGGAGAAAGCGGCAGGCCTTTGGGAGACCCGAGTGGTCTAATGAAACTTGCATTGAAATACGGCTGGGAGCTAATGCCTAAGAAGCGGGGGCCGAAACCAAAAAATTAGGTACGTGTCCCCGGAAAAGCGGAAACCGGAAAAGCGGAAAAGCGTAGCGACTATTGGTCCTGGTCGTTCTTTGAGCGGCGTTATGTATGTTGCTCCATTTAAAAGCGGTGAGGCATTCAATATTCCGCTTATTAATAAAGAAACAGGGTCAAAACTTATATTTCAATTCCAGAATATCCAAATAGGTTCGGTTGGAACATCTGTTCAAGAAGTGATGAAAGAAAAGGAAACTGAAAATAAAACACCAGCTCCACAGCCAACGCAGAATTTTGGTCCAAAATAAATGTCTAAAATTTTGGCAATCGACATAATAGCACAGAAGATATTTTTTGTTAGGGGGCATAAAATTATGCTAGACAGAGATCTTGCTATTCTATATGGAGTGAGAGCCATAGCTTTGCGTCAGCAGATAAAAAGGAACAGAGAAAGATTCCCTGAAGATTTTATGTTTAAGCTAACCAAAGAAGAATCTGAAAACTTGGTATCACAAAATGTGATACCAAGTTTGAAGAGTCTCGGTGGTTATAAACCTTACGCTTTCACTGAACAAGGGGTGGCAATGCTTTCCAGTGTTCTACGCAGCAGGCGTGCGGTATTGGTGAATATTCAGATTATGCGTACATTTGCGAAATTAAAAGAGTTCTTGTTGACACATTCAGAATTAACAAGGCGCGTTGATGCCTTAGAAGGGAGGTTCGGCGAGCAAGATGAAAAAATCAAAGCAATATTCGAGGCAATAAAACAACTTTTGCAGCCATCAGTTGTTCAAGTGAAACCAAAGATTGGTTTTCATGTCAGCAGGCAATAGTTATATATTTTTTTGTCTGGTTTGTTCCAAAAGTGGAATAAAATATGTGTATAAACTGAAACATAACTGAAGGGAGAAATGGTATGTCTATTGATATAAAAGTTAACAGGATATACAGGATCAACGATGAGGAAAAGAATCTTAAGGCATTTGCGGATATTGAGATCAACGGGTCTTTCTTGGTCAAAGGCATACGGGTGGTAAGAGGCAAGAGCGGGATATTTGTCGGGATGCCTCGGGAAAAAAGCAAAGATAACAAGTGGTACGAGACCGTAAGGACCCTTACGCCGGAGGTAAAAGAACAGCTTGCTGCGGTCGTTCTTTCGGCTTACCAGGGTGACGAAGTTATTTCATGAATAAGTCTAAAGCTAAAGAAAGGGGATCGGACGTGATCACTCAAGCTATGATGCAGGTTGTACAGGATCCAGAATTAAGAAAGTTAGTCAAAAGAAGAGAGCAGTTGAGGGGAAAGTTAAAAGATCATTTCAGCCAACCGATAAGCCAGCGTAACTACAAGGAGTTTGAAACGGTGGTTGACCAGTTAGATGAGGTGAGAAAGAAAATACACGATATAAAAATGAAATAAGGACAGGTGGTTAAAATGAATCTCCGATCTATTTTAAATATTACTTTTTTGATTTTGTTTATTGCGGTTCAAAATGTATCAGCGCAAAATTGTAAGTTGCTCGGCAATGATGGGCTCAAAGGCGAAGAATTAACCGCGGTTGCGGTTAATTCTGACAGGCAGGACGAAATATTACTCGGCACGAACAAAGGATTGTATAGAAGAGACTCAAAGTCGGCCTTGTGGAAGAGCGTCAATGGTTTGTCGCTGGAAGCGCATAGAGTAAATCAGGTCTTATTTGGCCCGGGCAAAAATGAGATCTATATTGCCGCAGATAATGGACTTTATTTTCTCAAATTAGATTCCGGGGAAAGCGCAAAATTGTTCACCAGGTCTAATGAAATAGAGCGGAATTGCTCTTGTGTTTATGTCTTTGATAATGGCTATTGTTTCGTAGGTACTCATTCAGGTTTGTTTATGCAAAAGAAGAAAGGAGAGTGGGCTAGAGTTGCCTCTCCTTTTAATAATCAAAACATTATTTCGCTTTTTGGCGCAGGTGATACCCTTTATGCGGCGACAGGCTCCGGTGTTTATAGATCACAGGATTTTGGCAAGAGCTGGGAGCAAGATTTTAATATCTTCGGCTCATCGTCCGAAAGTTCTTCAAGCGCAGAGACTGAAGAAGGTTCGCATTTAGCTATCAGACACATAACAGGAATAAAAGGTAATCCGGACACGCTTTATATCGCAACTAATAAGGGTGTATTCTCTACACAGGACGGCGGCCGGACATGGGTTCCGCTATCACTGGCCGGGTTGGACGCTGTGACTCTGCGATTTATTCTGGTTGATCCGCAAACAAAAGAAATTTTTGCAGCATCAAGATCCGGTGTCTATCGATATAAAGACAATGAATGGCAGCTATTTTTTGCTGCACATGAGCCCAGGTGTCTTGCGAAAAAAGATAATTCGATTATTTTAGTCACAGATAGGGATGCGTTTGAATGCACTATCGCTGCGGCTGGAGATAAAAGAATTACATCAGAGAAGGAAGATATAAATGACTCGTTTAAAGATGAGCCTACAGTGCAGGAAGTCCAGAGAATGGCTATTGATTATGGGGAAGTGGGTAACGAAAAAATAAAAGATTGGCGCAGAAAAGCAGCCGCAAGAGCGATGTTGCCGGAGGTGAGCATAGGTGTAGATAGAAATTCCAGTGATCTTTGGCACTGGGAGGGCGGGTCAACTACAAAGACCGACGATGATGTATTGAGACGAGGCCGCGACGCTATAGACTGGGGAATAAACTTAAAATGGGATCTTGGCGAAGTAATTTTTAATGATGCGCAAACCTCGATCGATACACGCTCGAAGCTTTTGGTTGAACTGCGCAATGACATATTGTCCGAAGTTACTCGGTTGTATTTTGAAAGACGCAGGCTCCAGATCGAGATATTATCTAAAAAAGAGATGAGTGAAAAAATAGAGTTAGACAAGAAGCTTAGGATTTCAGAACTAACTGCACTTTTGGACCGCCTTACAGGAGCAGCTTTTTCAAAAGATTTAAAAAGTAGCCCTTAAGTTACCACACGCCTAACCATCATCCCCGCCTTGACTTAGATAAATTCTTAGTGTATACTTTAGGTTACGATTTTTATATCCATATATTATATATATTGGGGGTATGATTATGCCGAAGTTGATGATCGTTGATGATGAATTGGATGTAAGGGAGTATTTGAGGAATTTTTTCAGGCGTAGAAAAATCGATGTTATCACCGCGGAAAGCGGAGAAGAGGCTCTTGAGTTGATAGGAAAAGGCCAGCCAGACCTTATGCTTTTAGATGTCAGGATGGCCGGTATTAACGGCATTGAGACTTTGCAAAAGATCAGGCAGCTGGGGAACCATGTTAAAGTTATCATGGTCACCGGCGTTGAGGATGAAAATGTGCTTAAGCCCCTGGCTGACCTCAATGTCGCCGCATGCATCCATAAGCCTTTGATCCTCGAGGAATTAGAAAGAGAAGTCTTCCAAAGACTGCTGTAAGTTGATAGGAGTGGTGTTACTTGCCTATTAAGAAAACATTAGCTTTTTTAATCGTTGTCAATCTGCTCATCCCGCCGAATATCGCGCTTGCTGTTTCCAGTTCTGATGTCATGATCGGTGCAGGGTTGCGTTATTACAATGAGGGTTATTATCACGAAGCCCTGCATGAATTTAACAAAGTCCTGTTGATAGAGCCTGATAATGAACAGGCAAGGCGCTATATCCAGGATATAAGGTCAAAACAGGTTATTGCGCGCGAAGATAAAGTTTCTCAAGCGTTGGATAATTTTGAAAATAAAGAAACTTTCGATGAAACCGCATCCCGCGACGTGCTCATTAACCGCGAGTTAGATAAAAAGTCCGCAGGAAAGAAATATCTGAAATCCCTTGCTCCTCCTAAGAAAAAGCTATCCAAGCCTAAGATAGAAAAGGAAAAAAAGGAAAAAACAGGCGACTACGTCGATATAAATGGCGAGGTGCGCGCTGCCGCCGGTGTGCGTTCCACTTCGGAGGTCATATGGAAAGAAGCCAACGGCGACCTCAATGAGAAAAATTTCAGGATACTTTTTGGCGAGTCAAAACATAATACATTTGACCCGGCCATATTCGACAGGTTCAGGTTAAACATAGATACGAAGAACCTCGACGAGCTTGGGATATACAATATAAATGCCCACGCCAATATTACCGTTGACCCGTGGAGTTTTACAGGAAAGACTGATAAATTCACCATTGCCGGCGCAGGCGGAGATTCCGTAGAGTTAGAGCTGAAATACTGGTCAAATACTTCCCACACGATCAATGAGACAGTCAATACCTTAGGCAACGGCGACGCGATGTCTTTGCCGGAGATAAGGGTGAGAGATGGCGTAACATTTCCTACAACTGTTACCTCGACGTTTTCCAATATTTTCACTATCCCTGCCAAAAAGATAAACCGTGAATTTATGCCTTTAAGGGAATTCTGGGTTGATCTCAAAGACGAAGAACGCAGTCTAAGGGTTTTTCCCATGGCCTATCAGGACCAGGCATTGTCAACGGATGACCCGCTGATGATTTCAAACCGCCACACGTGGTGGGAAGAGAGCCCATGGCTTGCGGATTGGAGGCCGGGCAATCTTAATACCGGCGCCACGCCCGATGATTTCCGTAAAGGTATTTGGGATGATTCCCTTGCCTTCTTTACGCGCGATTCAGACGGCTTAAGGCTTACGGCTTTGCGCGGCGCGGCTTTTGGTTACGATGGCGTTGACACAAAATTCCACTCTACGGTGGCCAGTCCTAAAAACCTCTGGGCGGATTACGGTGTGTTCAATACGTATGCAACTGCTACGCGCTTAAGCCACGATCTATTTTATAATACAGGCATAGGGTTTACGCATGCCGGCCACCTTGGGTATAATTCCAGGCAGCTTGACGGATTGAATAACGTATTCTCTGTCGATGCAAAACATACGCCTTTTATGGGCGCTAAACTGGCAGCTCAAGTAGCCGGTTCAGAGTCGTCTTTTGACCGTACGGACGAGGAGTTTGCATCGCGCAAAAGAGGATATGCGTATATTGTTTCTATGGTCAATCGTTTCCCCGCCGATGATATTTACGAACAGGATTATTTCAGCATAAAAAAGGCCGCTGGCGAGGACAGCTTTTTGAAGAGCAGGTTCCAGGTTGCCCGCATGGACGCGGGTTTTGAATCCTCTTTGAGTTCGTACCGCCAGACACGCGATGACGAGTTTTGGTCAAGGCACATATCATTTAGAAAACACCCGCTTTATCTGTATACGGGCTTGACGAAACCTATGAGCTGGTATGACATCAAGCCCTTTGTTATAGGCGACGGCATTGACAGCGGCCGCGATGTGTTTGGTTGGCGCCTGGAGGGGGCTGCAAAAATTTTTGACAGGGACTTAGACGGCCTTTTTGACGTAAGGAACGTGCATAAGACGGGCGGCGCTTTTTTAGAAAATGTCTCCAGGTTGGAACTTGGCTTGAAGGCTACGGATAGGTTGACGACTAAACTTCTGGGTATTTATCATTCTGTCCATGATACATATGCCGGGCTGGATCCGTTTATTTTCGATGCTACGACGGGTAAGCCGTTGACTAATACCGCTATTGTCGCAGGGCAAGACCCGTCGCTGCACACTGTCTCTGCCGGGTTTGATTATGAGGTAAATAAAAAGTTCTCGTATAATTTTACCTACGAGCATACGAATGATTCAACGGTAGCAACGGACAATTACCCGCGCGGATTATTCAACAGCGCCAGCCAGACAACGCTCGTCGAGAACGGCAAGGTGTACCGCGAGCCTATCCCGTTCCTTTACAGCCAGAACAATTTTGACATGCCGCCTTATGAAAATTTTGATATTTTCAAATTCGGCTTTAGCTTCAGGCCCACCGATGAATTAGAGTTTTACCTGGATTTTGCCTATAACGAGAACAAGAAATCCGGCCAGATAGACGATAATATGAACCATTACGGTTTAGAGATCGCTTATACCCCTACGCAGAAATTATCGTTTCTTTTTAAATATTCGGTGGCTAGCTGGATAGATATGCTTGAGCTCAATTCAACGGGTAGCGAGATCTACGATTGGCACCATAATATTTTTATACAAACGCAGTATCATCTTGATATGTCTTCGGATCTTATCTTTGACTATGGCGTTGGCGGAATAACGCCTTTGGGCACTGTGACCTATGATCCTTTTGGCGGGGCCCTGGCTGTTTTGGATACACAGCATATTGTGCGGCTTTATTACAAAAAGACATTTTGATGAGAGTCAATTATAAAAAAGAGCTGGAAGAGGCTGCCAGGAACATGATCCTGGTGCATAAGCCGCATACGCTTATCCGTATGATCTTGCGTAGTATCGTGCGCAAAGTAAAGGTCGAGCATGCCGGAATACTTCTTTATGAAAAATCCCGCAATAGTTATATAGTTACCATCACGCGCGGAAAATTAGGCACAAAGATCCCTCCGGGCCTGGTGCGTCTTGACCCTCATTCCCCGATTATACGGTTTTTCAGCCAGAAAGAAAATGCGCCGCTCCTTGATGACGGCGCGTTGCTTTTAAGCAAGATAAACAGCATCCTCCAGGACAGAGAGTCCTTGGTAGGAAAAGAAGATACAGAAAAGCTGCTGTTGGCTACCAAATTCCAGATGAAAAGTTTTGACACTGTAGTGAGCGTGCCAAGCTATTACCGCGACGACCTTCTTGGGGTCCTGATGTTAGGCGAGAAGGCCAATAAGAAGGCCTTTAAGCGCGAAGAGATAGATTTTTTTGTGGCGTTAGCTAATGATGTGGCCATGGCCCTGCGCAATGCCTTTTTATTCGAGGGACTACAGCTGGAGATCGAGCGAAACAAAAAACTATTTTTGGAGACAACGATGGCCTTATCTGCTGCCATCGACGCCAAGGACCATTATACTCGCGGCCACACTATGCGCGTTACTGAATACAGCTTGGCAATCGCAAGGAGGATAAGCAACGATAAAAACGAAAAGCCGGATGGCAAGTTTTTCGAGGATCTGCATGTTGCCAGCCTCTTGCATGATATCGGAAAGATCGGAGTCCCGGAAAGCATCCTTAATAAAAATGGCAGCTTGACGGATGAAGAGAGAAAAAAGATAAATGAGCATGCCTTGATGGGGGCCATGATATTGGAGCCGATCAGGGATCTGGGCAGCGTTATCTTAGGCGTCAAGCATCACCACGAGAGGTATGACGGCAATGGTTATCCCGAAGGGCTCTCGGGGGAGAAGATCCCTTTGATCGCCGCCATTATTTCCGTGGCGGATTCTTATGACGCTATGATTTCAGACAGGCCTTATCGCTGTGCCTTTACTAAAGAGCAGGCTATAGTTGAACTTGAGCGCTGTAGCGGTACCCAGTTTAATCCGCATATCGTAAAAGCGGCAATTTCATTGTATAGAAGGGGGGAGCTATGACCGCCTTGCAAAATAACGACCTCTACATTGGAGAACTATTGATCCGTGACGGTATCATAAGGCAGGAGGACCTGGACAGGGGATTGACTGAACAAAAAAAATCCAGGGATTTTTTGTGTTCCACCCTTGTGCGGTTAGGGTTTGCCTCGGAAGAAAAGATATTTTCTATTTTATCGTTACAGATCGGCGTGCCTTTTTTCAACCTCAAGGAAGCTAAGATAGACCCGCTTATCCTGAACCGCGTGCCTGGTAATTTTGCCCTTGCCTGCAGGTTTGTGCCATTAAAGGCCGTGGACGATGTACTCTACATTGCAATGGCAGACCCTATGAATACAGGGGCCATCGATGAGATCAAGTCCTACCTTGGAATAGAAAAAGTTAAGATATTCCTGTCGGGTGACGACGATATCCGTCAAACGATAAAAACGTTTTACGGTATCTAACGCCTTCCTGTTTTTTATCCTAACCCTTGACAAATAAAGGAAATGTATGTTATATTTAAGATAGTTAATAGTTAATATAGTTAATTATTAAGGAGGTTTACTATGACGTCCATACCTGTTAATGCTTTCGCCGATAAGCTTAACGAGATAATCCCGGTATTGATGAAAGAGTTTGCCAGGCGCCAAAAGAACGAATTGTTTAGAGGAAAGATCACCTTGGCGCAGTTTTTTATTCTCGCCTATCTCTATCATGAAAGCTCATCGAATATGACTGATCTTGCGCGTTTTATGGATGTAACTACAGCCGCGATAACCGGCATCGTCAGCCGTCTTGTAAAAGCCGGTTATGTGCTAAGGCAGGCTGACCCTAAAGACAGGCGCATAATAAATGTAAAATTGGCGCCGAAGGGCAAGAGCGTTGTTGAAAAAGTGAATGAGGAGAGGCACCATATGATAATCGATATCTTCGGCAGGATATCAGAGGATGAAAGGGGGAACTATTTGAATATATTGACTCACATTAAAGATATTTTAGTCAGCGAGAGAAAAGAAGAAAAATGAAAAGAGCGGCTGTCCTTATACTTATTTATTTTTTCCTATACTGTCCTGCGTCAGGCGCAGAAACGGTTGCCTTGACCCTTGACGAGGCTGTTTTTTTAGCATTGCGTCAGAACCACGACGTGCTGTTAAAAGCGGAAGATGTTGCAAAGGCAAAGCTCAAGATCGCCGAGGCGCGTGCCGGCCTGTTTCCTACGTTGACATTTACCGGTGCGTGGACGGAAACCATGAAATTGTATTCAAAGGACGTATCATCTTTTACCACGCAGACATCAGCACGCCAGTATCTCTATACCGGAGGCAAAGTCGCCAATTCTATCAAGTATAACGAATATTCTACGCAGGTGGCAGAGGCGCTTTTGGATAAAACAAAACATGACACGGTATTCAGCGTCCAGAATGCCTTTTATACTCTTTTGCTTGGCCGGGAATACGCCTCATTGAACAGAAAGATCGTGTTGAATACCGAAGAACATTTCAAACATATCAGCCAACGCTATCGCATGGGGCAGGCATCGGAGTCGGACATTATAGTTATGAAGGCATCTTTGAGCTCCGTCCGGCAGGCTTATATAGCTTCTTTAAACGATGTTGAGACACTTAATGCTCAATTGTGCCAACTTTTGTTTTTAAAACCTGAAATACGTTTAAAACTTTCAGGCAAACTGACGTATGAATTAAAGGATTTAATATACGATGTGGCGCTTTTAAAAGCAGTCAAGGACAGGCCCGAGATACGTCAATATGATGCCTTGGCAAAGGCTAACCTGAAAGCAGTCCAGGTAGCAAAGGCTGGCAACAGGCCCTCTGTGTATGCATCGTGGGATTACTACAGCCGATCAACATCGTCTCTGTCTTTTTCTCCGAGTAAGGCTTGGCAGGATTATAGCATCGCCGGCATTACAGTGAGCTGGCCGGTCTTTGACGGTTGGGCCACAAAGGCCAAGGTAGAACAGGCTATTGTAGACTTGAGGACCGCAAGGCTTTTAAAAGAGCAGGCGGTCGAGGATATAACAGCGGAGTTAAAAACAGCATATCTGTCTTACCGCGACGCTATCGAAAAGGTTAACGCTGTTGAATCGCAGATAGATGTGTATATGGACCAAAGGGCTGTTTCGCAGGAGAAATACTTTCAGGGGCAGGCCAGTTCTCTTGATCTTGATGATGCTATTTTAAGTTATGATGTTTCCATATTTAGCCGGATGCAGGCTGTTTATGATTATGTCATTTCCCGTTATCAATTTGACAAAGCGAGAGGAGAGGTTTTATGAAAAGAGCAGACGCTCAATATTTGGGTGCTGTTTTTGTCTTTCTATTTTTAAGCGCGGCTTTTTTTGGATGCGGTAATCCCGCAGATAAGCGAGTCTCGGCAAAAGAAACCGCAGCGATCCCGGTCCGTATAATAAAAGTACAGTTGCAGGACTTGGATAAGGTCCTTGAGTACGTAGGCAATATCAAGGCCAAGGATGAAGCGCTTGTGTATCCTAAGGTAGGGGGAAAGATAATTGAAAAGGTAAAAGAGGAAGGCGATACAGTGAAAAAGGGAGAGGTGATCGTTTATATCGACCGCGACCAGGTAGGTTTAAAATTTGAAAAGGCGCCTGTTGAGAGCCCTTTAACAGGCACAATAGGCCGTATTTTAGTGGATATTGGCTCGCAGGTCTTTGCGCAGACATTGTTGACCAGCGAGACATCGCAGACTCCGGTCGCGCTTGTAGTCGATATGGATATGATGAAGATCAATATAAGCTTGCCTGAAAAATATATTCCACAGATCAAGCTCGGACAAGAGGCAAAGATAATCGTAGATGCATATCCTTCCGAGGAATTTTCAGGCAAGATATCTATGATAAGCCCTGTATTAGATACGGATACGCGCAGCGCATCTATTGAGATCACAGCGGAAAATAAAGAGCACAGGCTTAAGTCCGGGATGTTCGCAAAAGTAAGGTTGAGCCTGGAAAAACGTTTATCCATTCCGGTAATACCTCAAGAATCATTGATGGGTAAGGGCGATGAGACATATGTTTATGTGGCCGAGAATAATAAAGCTGTTTTGACTAAAGTCAAAGCTGATATCCAACAGGGGCCTTATGTCGGAATAAAAGACGGATTGAAGGGCGGGGAGATGGTAGTTGTTTTAGGCCAGCAGCGGCTTTCAGACGGCGCGGCTGTGCGTGTTGAGGAGGTACAATGAACCTTCCTGAATTTGGCGTCAAGCGGCCTATTACGAACCTGATGATATTTTTTTCGATCTTGATCCTTGCGGGTTATAGTTTGACCCAGCTCGGGATCGATTCCATGCCTGAAATAGAGCCGCCTGTCATCTCTGTTATTACCTCATATCCCGGAGCAAATCCCTCGGATACTGAAGTAAAAGTAACTGAACCATTAGAAAATCAGTTAGCAACTACTCCGGGACTGGAAAAGATAACTTCGCGCTCGCTTGAGGGCGCGTCCGTGATCGCCTTAAAGTTCAAATGGGGTACTAACCTGGACGAGGCTTCGAATGATATCCGCGACAGGATCGAGCTGGCAAAACGTTTTCTGCCGGACATACCTACAGAAATAGAAAATCCTTTCCTTTCAAAGTTTAATACCGCGCAGATACCTGTTATTTTTTATGGTATTACAGCAGAGCAATCATATTCTGGACTTTACGATATGGTCGATAACACTATCGGAGATGCCATAAGACAGATACCCGGAGTCGGGACGGTGCAGCTTATCGGAGGGCTTCAGCGGCAGATCAATGTTTGGATAGACCGGGAGCGATTGGAAGGATATGGTTTTTCGATCTTAGACATACAGGATGCGTTGAGCCGCGCAAATATAACCCAGCCGGTAGGCAATATCAAGACCGGGATGACAGATTACCTTTTGCGTCTGCCCGGAGAGTTTGCTTCACCCGACGAGATCAACACAATGATCTTGGGGAAGAAGGGCGGGAAGATAGTTTATTTAAGGGATATCGCGCGCGTCGAGGACGGGTTTAAAGAACTTCAGACAATCGTGCGTATCACCAGAAAGCAAGGATTGTTGATGATGGTGCAGAAGCAGACCGGCACCAACACCGTTGAGGTCGCCGCGCGAGTCAAAAAAAAGAT
The DNA here is from genome assembly GCA_016235185.1 of Candidatus Omnitrophota bacterium. Lineage (GTDB taxonomy): Bacteria > Omnitrophota > Gorgyraeia > Velamenicoccales > Velamenicoccaceae > UBA9636. Next base: position 6,375 of record JACRLT010000020.1, on the reverse strand, counting down.
GGCAGAACTCCAAAAGCAGCTCCCTGGTGACGTCCGTTTTACAGTGATCTTCGATACAGCGCAGGATATCATAAACGCCCTTAATTCTTTGAAATCATCCGTATGGATGGCGATCATCTTAGTAATTTTTATTGTTTGGTTTTTCTTGCGGCAATTGGCGCCGAGCGTGATCATTGCTCTCACACTTCCTTTTTCCCTTCTTGCGACTTTCATTTATCTCTTCTTAAGCGGTAAGACAATTAACACTATCAGCCTTTCTTCGGTTGTTATTGCCAGCGGCATGGTCGTGGATAACGCTATTGTAGTAGTCGATAATATTTATAGGCGAATTGAGCGCGGCAACAGGCCTAAAGAAGCTGCTATCTTCGGCGCAATGGAGATGTTTTTGGCGATATCAGCTTCTACATTGACGACAGTTGTGGTCTTTATGCCCATGCTTTTTGTATCTGGGGTCATCGGTATTATGTTCGGAGAACTGGCTGTCATAGTCACGGTCACTTTAATGGCTTCATTGTTTACCGCAGTGACTTTTAGCCCTATGCTGTGCGCAAAATGGATGAAGGCAGGAGAGCAGCGCGTAAAGCCGACAAGCCGCTGGTCCAAGGCCCTCAAATATTTTTATGATATTTCCGAAAAGTGGTTTAAGGCGTGGGAGGAGTTTTATGCCAAGTCTTTAGGTTGGTGCCTGCATCATAAAAAGTTTGTCTTGATCGGATTTTTCGTAGTTTTTATTTTTAGCTTAGGTTTGGTACGGTTTGTAGGCAACGAGTTCATCCCTGAAGAAGATACAGGGGATGTGCGCGCAACTGTCTCTTTGCCTATAGGCACGCGCGTAGAAGAGACGGATAAGATCGCCCGTAAGATAGAAGATATTTTTGAGAAGGAAGTGCCGGAGAGGCGGTATATGTTCGCCCGCTTTGGACAAGTGGCAGGTATTGGCCGGACTACAGGACAGGCATCAGGGAGCCACGTGATCATCTGCGGAGTAAAACTTGTTCCAAAGACAGAGCGCAAGCGTTCGGTAAAAGACGTTGCGCAGGTTGTGCGGAAAAAAATACTGGCGATCCCGGGCGTTATGAAGATGGATATCTCGACCGGCAACCCATTGGGCCAGTTGATCACAGGTACCGGAGGCAAGAGTGTGCAGGTTGAGATCGTAGGCCATTCTTTTGAAGATACTGATGAAACTGCAGCCAGGGTAAAAAAGATATTAGAGGGCATTCCGGGAGCTGTGGATGTAGTTATATCGCGCGAAACAAAACGGCCGGAATTACGCATAGAAGTAGACAGGCAGAAAATTGGAGTTTTGGGGCTGGATATGGATACGATCGCCCGGAGCATAAAGACTTATATCGAAGGTTCTATTTCCACGCGGTACCGCGAAAAAGGCCAGACTTATGACATCTATGTCCGGCTTGAGGAACCGTACCGAGCTAAAGAAGAAGATATAGAAAATCTTTCTGTGGTGTCTCCTTTTACGGGTCAGGCAGTAAAGCTTGCCAATGTAGCAAAAATCGTAAAGACTACCGGCCCCGAAGAAATAGAACGCTTGAACCGTGAGCGCGTAGTCAAGGTATCATGCAATACATACAAGCGCTCTCCCGGCAAGATCCTTGAGGACTTAAGGAACGAGATGTCAAAAGTCGCTTTGCCTTCTGACATCACCATTAATTTCGGAGGTGAGGCAGAAGAGCAGGCCAAGGCATTCAGGGACCTAATTCTACTTTTGATATTAGGTATCTGCCTTGTATATATGGTCATGGCTGCGCAATTCGAGTCCTTGCTGGACCCTTTCATCATTATGTTTGCTATCCCGTTTACTTTCACGGGAGTTATCATCGGCCTGCTAATTTCGGGATCGACATTAAACGTAATAAGTTTTTTGGGTGTGGTCATGTTGATGGGGATAGTCGTAAACAATGCCATCGTTTTAATAAGTTACATCAATATTTTGCGGGCAAGGGGTTACTCTATTTATGAGGCAATAACTCAAGGAGGGAAAGACCGGCTTAGGCCAGTGCTTATGACTACGATTACCACATTAGTAGGCCTTATACCTCTTGCATTTTCGCGCGGAGTGGGCTCGGAAACCTGGCAGCCTATAGGTGTTACCATGCTGGGAGGCCTTGTTGTCTCAACAGTAATTACGTTGCTTTTTGTGCCGACTTTATATGCGGTTTTTGAGCAAAGGGTAAAGAAAAGCGGAGGGACAAAGAAATGACTAAGATGGTTATGGTTGTTTATAATGAGGCTATTGATATAGAAGTTATGGAGGCTTTGCAGAAATGCGGCTTAAAAAATTATACAAAGGCTGTTGCTGCTTATGGCAGCGGAGAGACATCCGGTATACACCTTGGGGATGATATCTGGCCTGGAAGGAATAATATCCTTTATGTGGCCTGTTCCCAGGAAGAGTCTATTTCTTTACTGGCCAGGATAAAAGAACTGCGCAGGACTTTGGGCAAAGAAGGGGTAAAGGCTTTTGTTTTGCCGGTTGAAGAGGTCGCCTGAAGCTTATTTTTTATTGCTTTACGCTTTGTTTTGAAGTAATATACGTTTTACAGAGGGATAGGGGGAGACAGGAGAAACCAATGAAGAGAATTTTAGTGGTTGATGATGAGCCTGATGTTTTGAACGTTATCAAGTCAAGCCTTGAACGTCAGCATGAGTTTGAGGTTGACACAGCCAAGGATGGGGAAGAGGCATTAAAAAAGCTCGAAATTTCCACCCCGGACCTGATCGTGCTGGATTTAGTTATGCCGAAAATAAATGGGGAAGAATTGCTCAAACGGCTAAGAAAAAATTTCAAGACTATCAATACTCCGGTTATTGTTTCAACTGTCCGCAGAGAGACGTCTTCCTTGATAAATCTGATGAATTTAGGGGCCACTGATTATCTTATGAAACCCTATGATATGAATGATCTGACCAAGATCATAGGCATCTATATTTAAGCTTTCTTTTCATTCCCTTAACATAATGGCGAAACTTGCCACTTTAACAGAACAAGACCTGGGCAGATTATATAACCAGGAAAGAAAATCCCTCCAAGATATAGCTGATTTATATAAAGTATCAAGAGTTGCAGTATCAAAAAGCTTAAAGAACTCCGCATAAAACCACGCACTAAATCTCTGGCAAGATTAGAAGCTCAGAAACAAAGAAAAGTCCCCCAGCAATATTTCCGGATAAATGAAAATTTTTTTATCAATTGGTCTTCAGAAATGGCCTATGTTTTGGGCTTGATCATTACTGATGGATGTATCTCTAGGAATGGTGTGATTTCGCTTAGTATGAATGACAGGGAGGTATTGGAGAAAGTTAAGATAGTCATGGGTTCTGATCATCCTATAACTGCGTCTAAACATCAAAATGGGCTATATTGTATATTGTTTTCATTTTGCAAGAAAAAGACTGGTTGACGGCTTGTCTAAGTTGGGGATAGGCCCAAATAAGAGCTTAACGGTTAAATTCCCTCCTGTACCCGAGGCTTATTTGGCTGATTTTGTGAGAGGCGTTTTTGATGGAGATGGCTCTGTGTTTTTTATCAGGACAAGCAAGGCGTATCCATTGAATACTAAATTTTGTAGCGGCTCAAAGGATTTCATTGTAGGGTTAGAAATTGACCTTCAGAAAATAGGCCTGCCCAAAAGAAACATTTATGAGCAAAAAACAAAAAATGGTATTTATTATTCGATTAAATACGGGCACAGAGATAGTCAAAAATTATTCAATGTTTTGTATAAAAATCATCCTAACATTCCATTTCTGGAACGTAAATACAATAAATTTATTGAGGGTTTTCAAAGGAGCGCCGGACATGTTTAAAGAGCTTGATGAGTGGAAAAAACTGCACGATTTTTATAAAGGGAGTGATTTTTTGACAAAAGATCTAGCTGAATTTCTTAAGATCAGCCCAAGGACAATTCAAAGATGGATCAAGGGTAAGACAAATCCCAGTGCGAAAGAATCGGGATTGATCAAGATGTATTTATCCGAGAATAGTTCAAAAGTTCTCAAAAATCCTTAAAGTATTTCCAAGCCCACCTAAAACCTATCGAATGAGGTCATTAGAAACAGAATTTAGACTTATCCCACAGGCCAGACTCATATGTCGCACTGGTAGCTATAATGTATCTTATGTTAACTTGTGGCTATTTGAAAGATTGGCGCACCCGTGCTTGTTTCTATAGGGTTAGGTCGATTTGTGATTAACCTGTGGAAAACGTGTATTGGTTTTACCGGGATTTAATCCTGTTTAGTCGGGCTACTTGAGGCTTACTTATCTTTAACGGGGGTTTATGAGGTTTAAAACAGCCGGTGACAGGGTCCAATCACCATACCGGGCATTGACGCGGTCCATGGCAGAAAGCAGGGCCTCCCTCTTTTTTTGCTCTGTAAGTAAGGGGAGAGCGCAATCGGAAATCAGCCCGGAAAGGCTGACTCCAAGAGCCTTGACCACTGGAATTATACCCTTTTTTTGGCCTAAGATAGCCCTGGAACGCACGAATATCTCCCAGCCATCATTGGTAGGTATTGAGTAGGTTTTTTGCCTATTTGAGGAGTCATTTTTGGAACTGATCCATATGGCCACAGTCCGGCCTGTAAAATGGCTTTTTCTGGCGCGTTCTGCAACCATTTCGGAGAGCATTCTTAGCCATGCGTAGATAACATTTTTATCCCTGGTTTCACGCGGCAGTGTGTAAGAATGGCCTATTGATTTAGGTTCTAGGTTCTGTGTATAAGGTCCGACCTTGAAAACAAGGTCGGACCTTGACAAGTCAGTCCGCAGCACTTGATACAGCCAGTGGCCGGTTGATTGGCCGAAATTATCTATCAAAATTTCCTGCGGAGTTGTTTTCAATTGGTCGCAGCTAAAAACCCCCAAACCCTGCAAATGGGCTGTCAAAGCCGGGCCAATACCGCATATTTTTTCAATTGGCAGGCCCTTTATTATGGTGTCCAAATTGGCATCATTTATCAATATCAGGCCATCAGGTTTCCTGATCTTTGTGCCAAGTTTAGCCAGTATCCATGTGGGTGCTATGCCAACAGAACAGTTTAATCCAAAGGCCTCCCTTATGCGTTTTTTTATCAGTTTTCCAAGGTCCAAAAATGACCCAAAAATGGGCTCAAGGCCTGCTATTCTTAAGTCAAATTCATCAATTGTTGAGTGCTCAACACATGGCGAATAGTCATGCAGGAGTTCAAAAATTTCGCGTGAAACATAGGTATATTTTGCAGAGTCACAGGCCACGAACTCGGCATGTGGGCATACTTTCAAGGCCTCATAGCTGGACATGCCGGATTTGATTCCATAGGCTTTGGCTTCATAGGACGCCGCAGCAACCACGGTATGATATTTATTGTCACGTGATCCTACGATGACGGGCTTGCCGCGCAGTGCAGGGTTTATCTGTTGTTCCACGGACGCAAAAAATGCATCCATATCGATGTGCATTAACATACGTCACCAAGTCACCAGTCACAAGTCACAAGTTAAAGCTCAAAACTTTCGACTTGAAGCATACCACACATTTGTGTGGATGGCTAGATATAAAGAAAGATGGCATCTAGCCATCTTGATTACACAGATTAAAAGGCAGATTACAGTGATTAAATCAATGTTTTAATCCTGCGCTCCTACCTCCCTGCTTCAAATCACCCTATTCGCCTGTCCTCCCAAAAATTAGAGGGCCTTCAGGAAACGCCTCACATCATCGTGGTCACCAGCCAGAATGAATTCAACTAAATCTTTTTCCCATTTGAATAAAATCCGAACCTTAAGGCCTCTACGGACTTCCCAAAAATCACCCCTAAGACGTTTAAGACCGATTCCTTTGTGGATCTTTCGATCTCGCGAAAGCATATCGACCAACTGACAGGCAGTATCCTTTATCTCTTCCTTTTCGGAACCGCGGAAATTTTTGACCGAACGATCAAACGATGGCTTAAATTCGAACTTCATAAAGTATCAAGATGCACCTTAGCGGCATGCGTTGAATGATAAGTCCTACCTTTCCCAGAAGCCAATTTTTCAATCTTTTCCCACTCTTTTGGCGTATAGGGGGACTTCGCAGTAACTTCACAAGGCATAAGGACTACCCCGTCCTTGCTAAGCCCAAAAGCAACGCTGATTCCTTGTTTTAAACGTAGAAGTTTACGAACACGATTAGGAATTGTGATCTGCCCCTTAGTAGTCATTTTAGCGGTTTCAAGTATAGTCATAGCGTTCTCCTGGTATTATCTTCACTCAGTACCTGAGCAAAGAAGTTTATGTTAAACTATCATTAAATTTTTTGTAGGGAGACAGCTTGCATGCCTCCTTATGGCTTAGCCTTTCGGCTCAAGACCATTTAAAAAAGACTGTTGCTT